>NZ_JACUTY010000062.1 GCF_014859555.1 Thiomicrospira sp.
GATAACCACCAGGCCTGGTGCTTTACTCGTTTAAGTCTTTAAGCTTGTTCTTGTTGTTTCAAATCAATTGTATTTCTGCCTCTAAAGAGTAAGATTATTAAATACCTAGTGGTGATGGGTGGGGCGAAATTCGCTATCAAAGACCCGTTGTTTAAGGTTAATCTCACATAAGGAGGAGGCATATGTCTACTGAATATACCGATAAAGTTGCCGTGATTACGGGCGCGAGTTCTGGGATTGGGTTTGCTACGGCGCAGGCGTTTGCTAAGCAAGGCGCTAAAGTTGTGATTGCAGATGTACAAACCGAGAAAGGTGAGCAGGCGGTCGCGGCGATTAAGCAAGCCGGGGGTGAAGCCAGCTTTGTTAAAACCGATGTGTCTGACCCAAGGCAGGTTGAAAGCCTTGTGGCGCAAACCATCGCGACTTATCAGCGTTTGGACTTTGCGATTAATAACGCAGGCATTGATGGTGATCGCGCACCGACGGCGGATTGTACCGAGGAAAATTGGGATCGAGTGATTGATATCAATTTGAAAGGTGTGTGGTTATGCATGAAAAATCAAATTCCGCAGATGCTTAAACAAGGCCGTGGTTGCATTGTAAATATCGCTTCTATCGCGGGCGTAGTTGGGTTTCAGAATATGCCGGCTTATTGCGCGTCTAAAGGCGGCGTGATCCAACTGACTAAAACCGCTGCACTGGAATACGCTAAACAAGGGGTGCGCATTAACGCGGTTTGTCCGGGTGTGATTAAAACGCCGATGGTGGCGGGTTTGTTTGAGAAAGACCCGAAAATGGAAGAAGTTTTAAACGCGGGCACGCCGATAGGTCGTTTAGGATCGCCTGAAGAAATCGCCTCGGCGATTTTATGGCTGTGTTCTGAACACGCGGGCTTTATGATCGGCCAACCGGTGATTATGGATGGCGGCTTTACGGCTCAGTAACAGGTTTATTCTTTAACAACCACCAGGCCTGGTGACCTGGTTATTTCAGATGTTTTGGGCGGTAGTTCAAAATAGAAATAGGTACGATTTTTCTAACCGGAAAAGCGTCAACTTCTTTACGCTGAATCACTTTACCTAGCAGGCTTTCAATCGCGCAGAGGTTTTTGAAGTCGTCTTTTGAGACAAACGAGATGGCTTCTCCCGAGGCGCCTGCACGCCCTGTTCGGCCTATGCGGTGAATATAATCTTCTGCAGGATAAGGTAGGTCGTAATTCACCACGCGACTCAAACCATCAATATCAATACCGCGTGCGGCAATACCTGTGGCGATTAAAAAGCGCAAATTTCCGGCTTTAAAATCCGCCAATATTTTTTCGCGAACCGCTTGGCTTCGCCCACTGTGAATCGAGTCGGCGACAATGCCGCGTTTACCAAGCTGCTCGACCAATTTGGCAGCGGAGTGTTTTTTCTCGACAAAAATTAGTGCCTGATCCCACTGCTGTTCAATAATGAAATAACTCAATAAAGCCGACTTTTGATCTTTATCCACCGTAATTAACCACTGGTTAATTTTGGGCGCGGCTTTTTTATGCGGTGAGATGGTGATTTCGGCAGCGTCATCATAAACCGTATCGGCTAAATAACGCACATCGTCGGTTAAGGTCGCAGAAAATAGCAGGCTTTGGCGATGGCCTGGCAGACGGTCGATAATTTTATTGAGGTCGTTGATAAAGCCCATATCCAGCATTCTATCGGCTTCATCGAGCACCAGAATTTCTAGGTCATCAAAAAACAACGCACGCTGATAAGCCATATCTAAAAGCCGGCCTGGCGTGGCGACCAAAATATCGACACCTTTCTCCAGCCGTTCTTTTTGCGCCTGGGAATCAACACCGCCATAAACGGCTAAAGAACTCAGGTTTAGATACTTGGCGTACTGCGCAATATTGACTTCAACCTGAACCGCAAGTTCACGCGTGGGGGTCAAAATCAGCGCGCGGATGGATCGGCCACGTAATTCGCCTTCGGCACTGAGTTTTTCTAAGATGGGCAAAACAAAGCTCGCGGTTTTACCGGTTCCGGTTTGCGCGGCGGCCATCAGATCCCGACCGGATAAAATAATCGGGATCGCCTGCTTTTGGATGTCGGTGGGTTGGCGATAGCCCAGTTCTGACACGGCTTTTAAAATAGGCGCGCTTAGTCCAAGTTTTGAAAATGACATATGAAACCTATGTAAACCTTTGTCGTAATGAATGGGGCGAGGCAAATGGGCGGGAAATCTATCGGGTAATTATAAAGCAATGCAGACCTTAAGGAGCGTTGTTATTTTTGGTGCTTTTTAGCGGGTCGTTCTGAGACTAGTCGAAGGATCTTTTAGCCAGTTGGGCGGTACTTCGTTTCACTCAGAAGCACCCAGGCCTGGTGGTGCGGTTTATTTAATCTTTTTTGGAATCTGAACAGCCGCAACCGGATTCGTTTGTGCTTTTGTCTTTTGGTGTGTCGCACACTACGCCACAGGCGACACATTCGCCGCGTGCGTTTTTAAACATCGGGCAAAAACCACTAAAACTCGCCTGAATCGCGTTGGCGGCCATGGCTAACATAATCCAGAAAATCCAGTTTTCGGTTAAATCAATTTGGCCTAAAAAATGCGCCACAATGACTAACACCACCATCATCATTGCAAAAAACCGTAATGGACGATTGCCTCTTACTACACTGCTCATAAACCTTCTCCTTGTGTTAATTTTAGTTATATTACAAACTCCCCCATGTTTCAGCAAGCACTCAATACCTGTGTTTAACCAGGCGTTTTGGTAGGAATTGAGTTAAAATATTCCACTTTGATTTAAACGCACAAACGGAAGTCTATTATGAGTCCACGATTAGAACGCATTGCCCAACTTAAAAGCCTGCTAACAGAGCGCGTAGTCGTGTTAGACGGCGCGATGGGGACGATGATTCAAAACCTGCAATTGTCTGAGGACGATTTCCGTGGCACGCGTTTTGCCGATTACCACATGGATATCAAAGGCAATAACGATATTTTGGTGTTAACTCAGCCGCCGTTAATTCGCGATATTCATTTAAGCTTTTTGCGCCAGGGCGTCGACCTGCTTGAAACCAATTCGTTTAACGCCACTACGATTGCGCAGGCCGACTACGATATGGAATCGCAAGTGCGTGATATTAACCTGCACGCCGCTCAAATCGCACGCGAAGCTTGTGAGATCGCACAAAACGAAGACGGCAAACCACGTTTTGTCGCTGGGGTGCTCGGCCCAACAAACCGCACCGCTTCGATTTCACCGGATGTAAATGATCCTGGCTTCCGTAATACACATTTTGATGAATTGGTTGAGGCTTATGTACAAGCCACCCAAGCTTTATTAGACGGCGGCGCGGATGTAATTTTGATCGAAACCATTTTCGATACACTGAACGCCAAAGCCGCGATTTTCGCGGTTAAACAAGTTGAAGACACACTGGGCGAAGAAGTGCCAATTATGATTTCTGGCACCATTACCGACGCCTCAGGTCGTACGTTATCCGGCCAAACCACCGAAGCCTTTTACAACGCGATTCGCCACGCGAAGCCTTTAAGTATCGGCTTAAACTGCGCACTTGGCCCTGCCGAATTGCGCCCTTATGTCGAGGAACTCAGCCGTATTTGTGAAACCTATATTTCGGTTCACCCAAATGCCGGTTTGCCTAACGAATTTGGTGAATACGACGAAACCCCCCAACAGATGGCCGCCGAGGTGCAGACTTGGGCCGAACGCGGTTGGTTAAACATTATCGGTGGTTGTTGCGGCACCACGCCCGATCACGTGAAAGCCATGGCAGATGCGGCTTTAGCCCATCCAAGACGTGAGATACCCACGCCAAAAATCGAGTGTCGTTTATCCGGTTTAGAACCGATGAATATTGGCGATTCTAGCCTATTCGTTAACGTGGGTGAACGTAACAACGTCACAGGTTCGGCCTTGTTTAAACGTTTGATTATTGAAGATAACTACGAACAAGCGGTCGAAATCGCGGTTAAACAGGTCAACGATGGCGCGCAAGTCATCGACGTTAACATGGACGAAGGCATGTTGGATGCCAAAGCTTGCATGTCTCGTTTCTTGAACATGCTAGCCGGTGAACCCGATGCGGCGCGCGTGCCGGTGATGATCGACTCGTCAAAATGGGAAGCGATTGAAGCTGGTCTTAAATGCATTCAGGGTAAAGGCATTGTTAACTCGATCTCGCTAAAAGAAGGCGAAGCCAACTTTTTAGCCCAAGCCAAGCTGATCCAGCGTTATGGCGCGGCCACCATTATTATGGCGTTTGACGAAGACGGCCAAGCCGACACTTTTGAACGCAAAAAACAAATTTGTAAACGCTCGTATGATTTGTTGGTCGCCAACGGCTTCCCGCCGGAAGACATTATTTTTGACCCAAATATTTTCGCTATCGCGACCGGCATAGAAGAACATAACAACTACGCGATGGACTTTATTAATGCAGTAGATTGGATCAAGAAAAATCTACCACACGCGCTGATTTCAGGTGGCGTATCCAACGTATCCTTCTCTTTCCGTGGCAATAACCCGGTGCGTGAAGCCATCCATTCTGTTTTCCTTTATTATGCCATCCAAAAAGGCATGGACATGGGGATTGTTAACGCCGCGCAAATGGCGGTGTACGACGACCTAGACCCGGAATTAAAACAAGCCGTTGAAGATGTGGTGTTGAACAAAGATTCCGGTGCAGCAGATCGCTTGCTTGAAGTCGCGGAAAAGTTCCGTGGTGACGGCTCAGTACAATCAAAAGAATCCGATTTAAGATGGCGCGAAACCGACGTGGTCAAACGTTTGGAGCACTCGCTGGTTAAAGGTATCACCGACTTTATCGAAGCCGACACCGAAGAAGCACGCACCACATTAGGTTCGCCTTTGATGGTAATTGAAGGCCCGTTAATGGATGGCATGAACGTAGTGGGCGACTTGTTTGGCGCGGGCAAAATGTTCCTGCCCCAAGTGGTCAAGTCTGCGCGTGTCATGAAACGAGCGGTGGCCTATTTACAACCTTTCTTAGAAGCGGAAAAATCCACTGGCCAAGCCAAAGGTAAAATTGTGATGGCGACCGTTAAAGGCGACGTGCATGACATTGGCAAAAACATTGTGGGCGTGGTGTTGCAATGTAATAACTTTGACGTGATCGACCTAGGTGTAATGGTGCCGACCGAAAAAATTCTCGACACCGCCATTAAAGAAAACGCCAATGTAATCGGCTTGTCTGGCCTGATTACGCCGTCGCTGGAAGAAATGGTAAACGTCGCTAAAGAAATGCAACGCCGAGGCATGAACTTGCCTTTATTGATTGGTGGTGCAACCACATCGAAAGCCCATACCGCGGTGAAAATCGAACCACAATACGATTTTCCGGTGGTCTATGTTAAAGATGCCTCACGCGCGGTGGGCGTAGCACAAAGCTTGATTTCGAATGATCTAAAAGTCGATTATGCCGCCAAAATTCGCGAAGAATATGAGCAACTGCGTGAAGAACGTAAAGCACGTTCTAAACAAGTTAAACGCACGCCGCTCAATAAAGCACGCGAAAACCCGATTCCGATTGATTGGACAAACTACACCCCGCCCAAACCTAGCTTTTTGGGCACCAAAGTGTTTGACGATATTCCGTTAACGGCGTTATTGGATCGAGTCGATTGGTCACCGTTTTTCCAGTCTTGGGATTTGCACGGTTTGTATCCACGAATTTTAGACGACAAGCTAGTGGGCGAAGAGGCACGCAAAGTGTTTGCCGACGCCAAAACCATGCTGCAAACCATTATTAAAGAAAAATGGTTAACCGCGCGTGCCGTCATAGGTTTTTATCCAGCCAACTCTGTGGTTGATGATATTGAGCTTTACGAAGACGACCAACGTGAAAAGGTGCTAACGCGTTTACACAACTTACGTCAACAAGCCGAGAAAAAACCGGGCCAATACAACCAATGTTTAAGCGATTACATCGCCCCCAAAGCCAATAAACAACAACCAGGCCTGGTGCTTGAAGATTACATTGGCGCGTTTGCGGTCACCGCCGGCATTGGCATTGACGAACACATTGCACGCTTTGAAGCCGCGCATGATGATTATCAAGCCATTATGCTCAAAGCGTTAGCCGACCGTTTGGCCGAAGCCTTGGCGGAATATATGCACGAAAAGGTGCGTAAAGAATTCTGGGGTTACGCGGCTGATGAACAGCTATCCAACGAAGAAATGATTAAAGAAAAATATCGTGGTATTCGTCCGGCACCCGGTTATCCGGCCAACCCAGAACATACCGAAAAAGGTACGCTTTGGTCGTTGCTAAAACCGGATAGCGAAATCGGTTTGGATTTAACCTCCAGCTACGCCATGACACCGACGGCGGCGGTTTCAGGCTGGTATTTTGCGCATCCAGAAAGTAAATACTTCGGTGTCGGTTCAATTGGCCGAGACCAAGCTGAAGATTACGCCAAACGCAAAAACTGGACCATCGCCGAAGCCGAAAAATGGCTCGCCCCCAACCTAGGCTACGACCCAGAAGATTTTGCAAACTAGTTGAATTAGTTGGCCAATAGGACGGTTTAATTTTATTTATTGATAGCGGAATGTCTCTGACCACCAGGCCTGGTGGTCAGCTATTTAGCGGCTTAACATCTCTATGGTTTCGCGGCGTTTATTAATGCGCACTACATAGGTTTTACAAATCTGGTTATCCGGCTCAACGATTAACACCATTTCAAAACGCGCCAACGCTTCGTCAAACCGGTTTTGGTTAAAATACAACTCACCTTCTTTTAACAGTCTGGCACTATTATGCTTAATCGTTTTATTTACATCGGCTTTAAGCGCCAATGCGTCTGGATGTTTTGGGTCATCAATTAATACCGCCCCAGCTTGATTAAGCGCTTGAATATAGTGGCCTTGCTTTAATAACTGGCGACCCTGCGTGAGTTTAACTTGCGCATTTGCTTCTCTATGTTGTTGGCGTAGGTCGGCCAATAAGTTTTGCGCTGGTTGATAGTTTCTCTCAGCCGCTAAGGCTCTTTTTAGATAACCTTCTGCTTTTTGAGTTTGATTCGCCGCCAATGCATTTTTAGCCAAAGCGGTTAGGTAAATCGCATCTTTGCGTTTTTGCAATTGAACCAAACCGCGTGTCGCCTTTTGTTGCGTCACGCTAAAGGTTTGGGCTTTTTTAAACTCGGTTTCGGCGGCTTTAAGATCGTTTCGGGCGAACGCTTCTCTGGCTTGGCGAAGGTGAACCATGCCGATATTCTTTTCCTGACTTTCTAGCTCATATTGTTGGAGCAAATATTTAAACGCCTGTCGATGGTCATGACGCAGATTTAAAACCTCATTAACCGCTTGATCACGCTGATGACGTTGTGTGTTTGAAAGATGTTTTTGACTTAAAAACTGATTTAGCTGGGCTGTTTTTTCCTTTAAAAGCGCAGTATTTTTCGGATCTTTCAACAAGACATCATAGTGTTGTTGTGCATCTTCATAATGAGGATCCAGCTTTAACACTTGGTTAAATGCTTTTAAAGCAACTTGCTCATTATCTTGTGTAAAAGCGCGTTGTGCTCGGACGTAAGCGGTTTGACGCTCGTTTTTAATGCGGTTTTTCAGGTTTTCCACTTGCGCGGGATCAATCCCGGAAATGTCACCAAAAAACAGGCCTTTTTCGTATTCTTCCTGCGCTTTCGCTAGAAACCCTTTCTGCTCTAGAAACAACGCGCGCTCACGGTGGTCTTGCGCTTGTTCGATCACTCGTTCGTAAAAGTCGAGTTTTTGTTCTGGACTTAACGCCATAAAAACAGGGGCGCAACCAGTTAAAAATAGCATGGCAACCAGCACAAAGCTGATCAACTTATTCACGGCTTAGCCTTTTGAACGGCCACCACCGTTAATGGCTGACTGAATCCCTTAACCTGAATGGATCGCTCAGAATTGACGCTTAACTCACTTGCCGATTCGGCAAACAAGGCTTGTTGGATTAACACTTCGCCCGGTGCGGCTTCAGAACATAATCTGGCGGCTAAATTAACGGACGCACCGATACTGGTGAAGTCCATCCGATCGTGTGAACCCATATTTCCCACGATCACCTCACCACGATTAATGCCGACACCAACATTCACCGTCAGCTGCTGAGCTTTGGCGCGAACCCTATTTTCCTGCGCAATGGCTTGTTGAATCGCGACGCCGGCTTCAAGTGCTCGTTGCAAATCGCCTTCGCCTTCAAAAGTGGCCATGATTTCATCGCCGACAAACTTATCGATATCACCACCATGTTCACGAATAATAATGGTCTGCAAGTCTAAATAATGATTGATGATCGCCACCACTTCTTCTGGCGCGCGATGCTCACTTAATGCGGTAAAGCCGCGAATATCACTAAATAATAAGGTTTGGGTTCGATAACGCCCACCCAATATCATCTGCGCGGAATCATCCTGGATTTGGCTCATCGCCGAACCAGATACAAACTTACTCATACGCTGATGTTCTCTTAATCCTTTCAGCATCTTATTAAATTCATCAGACAAGTCTTCGATTTCATCATTGGTGGTGATGTCGAGTTTGGTATTTAAGTCACCCTCCGCAACCTGTTTGGCGGCTTGCGAAACTCGTAAAATTGGCCGTGTTAAACGTAACGAGAACCACCAGGCCAGCACAATCGACAACGCCAGAATGCCCAGGGTGATCAAGCTAGAAATTTGCGCGGCGTGACGAACTGGGCCTAAAATCGCGGCTTGGTCATAATGCAGAACCACCGCGCCGACCACGTGTTTTTGCTCGCCCACATTAAAAACCACTGGCCTCACAAAACGGATCGCCTGGGCGGCTTGGCCATTCTCGTTATAAGTCACCGTGTCACGTAAAATTTGGCGATCTTGACTGGCTAAAATTTGGCTGACTAAGTTGGCTTCCTCTAACGCGTCGCGCTGCTCCATGAATCCGGCAAAATAGTTAAAACTGGGTTGCGCTTGTTTGCGTTCATACACATAAATCGAGATGTCCAAAAATCCATCCATTCGGGCTTCTTTGGTTTCTTTTAGCATTTCTAATAGGTTGATGCGATTCGCATAAGTTCTTTCAACAATCGCGTTAAATGAGGCATCGGCAATTCTGGCGACCGCCATTTGCCCAACTTCGTAGGCTTTCTCGGTTAATGAACGCTCTAGCAATTGAGTTAAAAAGTGGCTTAATAAACCCACGGCAACAAAAACCACCAGCACCATCCCACTGATAATCTTGAGCTTCAAACCACCTTGACGAATTAAGCCTCGATAAATATTCAGTCCCTTGCGAGCCAGTTGACGATAAACGCCCACCCCACCTAATAACTTGAAGGTCTGTTTTAGTTGTTTAAATCGGTTGTGGTTAAACATCTCAAGCCTTATTGGGTAACCATTTTTTTAAACAAATAGCACCCAATGAAGCTGGGTATCCAAGGTTTTTGTTTTGTATGTCAGAATGCCTGGGTTGTCGACAATCACTTTTTCGACTTATGTCCCACTAATTAGCGGCTAAAACTTGTTCCTATCATAAAGACGACATGCCTTATCGGTGTTGCGCATTATAGGGATCAGGATCTGAATTAATAGACCTATAAATACCTACTCATTAGTGGCTAAAAATATTTTTATAACACCAGGCCTGGTGATTATTAAGTTTATTGAATACTATAAAACCATCAGATCAGAGGGGTTGTCATGCTAAAGCTCATCGTAAATGGAATACAACTAGCCGTTGAAGAGGGCGCCACCTTACTGGATGCAACCAAGGCGGCGGGCGTACATGTGCCGACGCTTTGCTATCATCCTCGCCTACCTTCTCACGGTGTTTGGTGGACGTGAGTAGCGAAAAACGCCCGCAACCCGCTTGTATTACCCCA
>NZ_JACUTY010000012.1 GCF_014859555.1 Thiomicrospira sp.
ATGCTCTGCATGAAGCGGGGTTCTTTGAGGGTCGAGGTGAAGGCATAACCGAACCCAAAAAACTCAACACGCATATTCAAACCTATTTCAAACTTAGAACCCAACACCCCGTGTAAATATTTTTCATGGGGTCTACTTTAGTTTGACCTGTCTGCACAATCTGCTCCAACGACGTCGTTGTCTATATCAACAACTAATTGGAGACAGATCATGTCTAGTAAAGAAATAACTAACAAAGCTAAACCAAGTCGAGCCGCTCGCGAGGATAGGGATGCAGGCGTTCCGCCGCACCCTACCCGCGCGGGTGGCAACAGCGGTGCCTCACCTAGTAACACAGCACCTGCAAAATACAATAAGAACCAGCAACACATCTCACCTTTGCGTTGTGCCGTGGATAGTTTATTGGATTGGATACAATCCAAACCTAACTCAAGTTAACCCTGATGACACCAACGCCTCACGTTGGCCAATTCACCCCGCTTGGCAAGAAGTGATTCTGGCTTGTGCTTGTGAAACGGCTAAACCCTTAAAGCGTGTACGCAAAGAACGCCTGCCTCTAGATAAAACCCTGTTCATTAATGGACTCGGTGCCATCAGTTCGTTTATGGCGCGTGAAGGTATCACTGATCTATCAGAAGCCTTTGGTGAGTTTATCGCCCATGCGGATAAATATCACACCGAATACAGAGGTTCAGATATTAGCGAATATCTGCAAGACAAAGCCGAAGAAAAAGGACGTCGATATAACAAGCCTTTTAAGGAGCCAAGCCATGAATGAACGCCTTAAAACGCTGACACTTCAACAAGTGGCCGAGCTTCTACAGGTTAACCCTGAAACCGTAAGACGCCATGCACAGGCTGGAAAAATCCCCTGTGCCAAGCTTGGGTCTAAATGGGTTTTTATCGAACAAGACGTTGCACAATACCTCAGAAACCAATATTCTAAAAAGGTCGGTGTTGCGCGAGTCGTTGACAATAATGAGGAATCACTATGTCAATATACAAGCGCGGAAACATCTGGTGGCTTGAATTTATTGCACCAGACGGAAGACGAATACGCCGCTCAACTAAAACTAGGAAAAAACGAGAAGCGCAAGAATACGAAGCAACGTTAAAAGCCGATTTATGGCGGGTTTACCAACTCGGTGAAAAACCCCGCCTATCTTGGAAAGAAGCGGTTGTGAGATTTTTGCGTGAAACCCAAAACAAAGACCGACAGAATGAGCTCAATTTATTTCGATATCTTGATCCCTTTCTGGGGAATTTGATGTTGGATCAAATCAGACGGATGCATGTAGACGAAATCATTCATAAAAGATTGTCTGAAGGCGTTTGCAATGCCACCGTTAATCGTTTGCTCCAAAAGTTGAGAGCCGTATTAAATAAGGCAAAAAAGGAATGGGAGGTCAAATGTGATCCCCCATTCATTAAGTTACTTAAAGAACCGAAAAAACGTGTTCGCTGGCTAACACAAGCCGAAGCCAATCGACTTATGTTAGCTTTGCCGCCCCACTTAGCCGATATGATGGCCTTTTCATTAGAGACAGGCTTGAGAGAATCAAACGTTACCCTGCTCCGTTGGGATCAGGTTAATCTCTCTCAACGCATTATCTACATTGAAGGGGACGACATACTTAAAACTGAAAAGGCCTTTGTTGTGCCGCTTTCAGATAGAGCTGTCGAAATCATAAACAACTGTGGGTGCAATAATCCGACGCGCGTGTTTACTTATAAAGGTGAACCCATTCGTCGAGCAAACGGCAAAGCGTTCCGAAATGCCTGTCAAAAAGTGGGCATTGAAGATTTTCGTTGGCACGATCTCCGCCATACATGGGCGACGTGGCATGTTCAACGAGGAACACCGCTAGAAGTTCTGCAAGAGTTAGGAGGATGGTCTGATTATAAAATGGTGAAAAGATACGCTCATTTTAGTCATGACCACCTAAGAAAATAGGTAGAAATACCTACAAAAAACCCCACAATTTCCCCCACAGTGGTGAAATTTGGACAATAAAAAAGCCCGATTCTCAAGAGCTGTAACTCATTGAAAAATCAGGCTTTTATTATTGGTAGCGGGGGCAGGATTTGAACCTACGACCTTCGGGTTATGAGCCCGACGAGCTACCAAGCTGCTCCACCCCGCGTTAATTGATGTGCGTATTATACTGGCTGACAGTAAGAATACAAGCCTTTATTTAGTTTAATTTAATAGGCTTATTTCTTGGCCTTATCTAGGAACATTTTTAGGTTGTAGCGGTAGATAAACCCTGGGAATGAAAAGATCATAAAGAGGAACAGGTTAATCACATAAAACTCCCATTGCTGGGATGCTATGTTGCCCATGGTGCTGTATTCCAACCATATACCAACCAACCCAACACTGACAAGATATACCAACCATTCAACTAAACTCAACCAAAGCGCTTTGGGTTTGTCCATTGATACGACAATAAAAAGTCTGTTCGGTAATATCCAAGGCACGTTTGCCATTACGATGGCTAAAAACAACAATATCCATACAGCTTGATCAACACTCATCTTCTATTTCCTTCTTAATACAAATAAGGCGCCATATGGCGCCCTCTTTTATACGTTTAGCTAGGCTTTGGCGTTATTAAACAAGTAAGCTGTTATAAGCTACACTCATCAACCAAGCTGGCATTAAACCTAACACTAATAACGCTAACGAAAACACACTGACAGCAACCGCCATTTCTTTTGTGGTGGCCTTCAGTTCACCCTCTACCTCGGCACTATCGAAATACATGACCTTCACGACTCTTAGGTAGTAGAATGCGCCGGCAACGGCGGTAACGACACCCACAATCGCCAACCAAACGAATCCGGCTGTAATCACTTCTTGCAGAACCACTAGCTTAGCATAGAACCCAATAAATGGCGGAATACCCGCCATGGAGAACATAATAATAAGCATCATAGCGGCTAACCATGGATTACGTTGGTTTAGGCCTTTAAAGTCCTTAATTTCGTCAAATTCAAAACCGGTTCGCGCGAGGGCAATAATCATACCGAACGCAGCCACACTGGTTAAGGCATAAACTAATACATAAAACATAGCCGCCGAATAACCTTCCGGCGTGGCGGCAATAAAGCCTAGCAATAAAAAGCCAATGTGTGCAATCCCTGAATAAGCCAATAGGCGTTTGAAATTGGTTTGCGCAATCGCAATCACCGTACCCACTACCATCGACAACACGGCCATGATAATCAGCAATGGTTGCCAATCAATCACCAGGCCTGGTAGGCCATCGACTAATAAGCGATAGACGATCGCAAACGCGGCAATTTTGGGTGCGGCACCAATAAACAGAGTAACCGCAGTTGGTGAGCCGTGATACACGTCTGGCACCCACATATGGAATGGAACCGCACCAAGCTTAAAGCCTAAACCGATCACAATGAACACAACGCCGAAAGCCAGCACGACAGAGTCGGCTTTACCGGCTTCAACAATCGCTTTTACTTCGGGTATGGTTAAGCTGCCGGTCGCACCGTAAATCATGGATAAACCATACAACAATAGACCAGTAGCCAGCGCACCCAACACGAAATATTTAATCGCGGCTTCGGTGGCTTTACTTGAATCACGTTGCATCGCAATCATCGCATACATAGCAAGCGACATGATTTCTAGACCGACAAATAAGGTTATAAAGTTATAAGACGACACCATGACAAACATGCCCAGAATCGCAAACAAGCCCAGCGTGAAAAATTCACCTTTATAAAAATCGTTTTGCTTTAAGTATTCTCTTGAAAACAAAAACACACCCAAGGACACAATAACGATAAATATTTTTAACACATCGGCAAACGCATCACGTACAAAACTCTGATCAAACGTCACCACTGTATCTGTCGTAAAGCTGGCTAATATTAATACGCCCACCAACAACAAAGTGAACTGAGTTGCATAGTAAGTCGCATTAACATAACGCTTAGACCATACCGTGTCTGCAATGAGAATAAACGACGCCAGCGCTAGGAGCACAATCTCAGGAACGGCTGGCATAAAATCTGGAATAACAAAATTCATAGTTTTGACTCACCTAATCTCATAGTTACAGTTTTGATGTGGTTGCTTGAATTAATAAGTTATCAACCGAGCTATGCATCACTTCTAACAGTGGGTTGGGCCACACACCCAACAAAATAATTACAAAGGCTAAGGTCGCCATAATCGCAAACTCACGACGATTAAGGTCTTGCAACTTGGCCACCTCTTCATTTGCGACAGATCCAAAAATCACTCGTTTGATCATCCATAAGGTGTAAGCCGCACCCACAATAAGTGTAGTAGCCGCCAACACACCAAACCATACATTGGCCTTAAATGCGCTTAAGATAACCATAAACTCACCAACGAAACCTGAAGTACCCGGTAGCCCAGCATTTGCCATAGCAAACAAGACGGCAAAGAACCCAAACCAAGGCATGGTATTAACTACCCCACCATAAGCGCCAATTTCACGTGTGTGCATACGGTCATAAAGCACGCCAATCGCTAAGAACATAGCACCAGAGATAAAGCCGTGCGAGATCATTTGAACCATCGCACCTTCCATACCTAGAGCCGCACCTTGCACGTCGCCAGTTTTACTGACAATGCTATACACTAAAAAGATCCCTAATGTAACGAAGCCCATATGCGCAATCGATGAATAGGCGACCAGTTTTTTCATGTCAGTTTGAATCAAGGCAACAAATGCAATGTAAACAATCGCAATCAGAGATAAACCAATAATTAACCAATCCAATGTCATAGACGCATCTGGCGTAATCGGCAAACTAAAGCGTACAAAACCATAGCCCCCCATCTTCAACATTATCGCCGCTAGTACAACCGAACCGGCGGTAGGGGCTTCAACGTGGGCATCCGGCAACCAAGTATGAACCGGGAACATCGGAATTTTGACCGCAAACGCAATTAAGAAGGCTAAGAAAATCAAGATTTGCGCCGTCATACCGATTGGCATGGCGTGGAAATCGAGAATTGAGAAGCTACCTGATTGGAAAAACAGGTATAAAAACGCGACCAACATGAAGACCGAACCCAAAAAGGTATAAAGAAAGAACTTTAAAGTTGCATATACACGCTTTGGTCCGCCCCATTTACCAATAACAATAAACATCGGTATCAACAAAGCTTCCCAGAATACATAAAACAGGATTGAGTCTAGGGCAGTAAAGACACCAATCATCAAGCCCTGCATGATCATGAATGCACCCATGTATTGCTCTACACGATCTTTAATGACCGTCCAGGCGGAAGCAATCACCAGCACTTGGGTGAAGGTAGTCAATAACACCAACGGCATGGATAGACCGTCAACCCCCAAGAAATACTCAATATTGTATTGCGGAATCCAACTGACACGCTCAACAAACTGCATCGCTGAGGTCGTGGTATCAAATGCCACATACAGCGGCAAGGATAGGATGAAGGTTAACACCGCCGCACCCAAAGAGAACCATTTAGCGAACCCTGGGTTATTGCGACCTGCAAACAATACAATCAAACCCGCAATGATCGGTAACCAAATAAGGGTACTGAGAATCGGATAGCCTAAAGACATGAAATCGTTTTCCTTTTCTTATTATTCTCTAATTACCAAAGCGCCCAGATCAATAGGCCTAAAAGACCAAAGATCATGACAAAAGCATAGTGGTACATATAACCAGTCTGAGACTCTCTAAACATGGTCGCCATATCCGATACACGACGGACCGTACCGTTAACCATCCCTGTATCAATCACACGCATATCAATAGAGCGCCAGAAGAACCGACCCAGACGGAGTGATCCTTTAACAAACACGATGTCGTTAAAACGATCAAACCCATAGGCATTCTCTAGCACATAATTGGCACGGGTACACTTGCTTTGTATCCAAGCCGGTATATCAGGTCGCTTCATGTAGAACAGCCATGCTAATGCCACACCAGCGAGTGCGAGCCAAACTGGTAAGGTCATAAAGCCATGCATAATAAAGCCTAAAACGTTATCAAACTGGGTTGCATAAATATTGGCCAACACATCATGCGACGGTAATACCGTAATCGCATCGGCGAAATAGCGGCCAGACAACACAGGTTCAATCATGAACCAGCCTAATACAACCGATGGGATCGCCAATAAGATTAATGGCACGGTGACCACTTTTGGTGACTCATGAATCTTATGCGACTTCACATAATCACTTTCTTCACCGTGGAATACCAAGAAGAACATTCTAAAGCTATAGAAAGCCGTGACAAACACCCCCATCAACAGCAAGGTATAGGCAAAACTTGAGCCCCACGAATCGGTTTGATTAACCGCTAATAAGATACTGTCTTTCGAGAAGAAGCCTGAAAAGCCGGGAAAGCCAATCAGTGCTAATGACCCTAATAACACGGCCCAATAAGTGACCGGCATGTGTCTTTTCAAACCACCCATCTGACGAATATCTTGAATATGATGCATGGCTATGATCACAGAACCCGCCGCCAAGAATAATAAGGCTTTAAAGAACGCATGCGTTAGCACATGGAACATACTTGCGGCGTAAGCCGATGCACCCAGAGCCGCCGTCATATAACCCAACTGAGAAAGTGTTGAATAAGCAACCACACGTTTAATGTCGTTCTGGATAATACCCAACAAGCCCATCATGAATGCAGTTAAGGCACCTACTACTAAAATAAAGGCTAATGCGGCTTCTGACATTTCATAAGCGGGTGATAAACGCGCCACCATAAAAATACCAGCGGTAACCATGGTCGCCGCGTGGATCAAAGCTGAAATAGGCGTTGGACCTTCCATCGACTCTGGCAGCCAAACATGTAATGGCATCTGGGCAGACTTGCCCATCGCGCCTATAAACAACAGAATAACCATCACGGTGATGACCGACCATTCAAGACCAGGAATAAAACTCATCATGGTATGTTCATGTTCTGCTAGGCGATCAAAGAACTCTTGATAGTCGAGGGTGTTGAAGTACACAAACACCATTGCGATACCCAAAATAAAACCAAAGTCACCCACCCGGTTAACTAAAAAGGCTTTCAGGTTAGCCGTAATCGCCGATTCGCGTTTCATGTAGAAGCCAATCAATAGATAAGATACGAGTCCCACCGCTTCCCAGCCAAAGAATAGCTGAAGGAAGTTGTTCGCCATAACCAATGACAGCATTGAAAAGGTAAACAGTGACAAGTAACTAAAGAAACGCTGATAGTAAGCGTTGCTGTGATCGTAATCTTCATCATGATCCATGTACCCAATGGTATAGATATGAACCATTAAGGATACAAAGGTCACCACCAGCATCATCGTCGCGGTTAAGCTATCGACCAAAAAGCCGATTTCGAAACGGATACCGTCACTGACCATCCAAGTGTAGAGGGCCGCGTTATAAACTTCTGCACCATTAAAGACGTATTCAAAAAACACGTAAGCCGATAGCACAGTAGAGACCACGACACTGAAAATAGTGGCGCTGTGTGCGCCTCGACGGCCAATTTTACGACCAAACAAACCCGCAGCTATCGAGCCAAAAAGCGGCGATAGTAATATGACGGTAAGAATAAAATGCAACATTTCCATCTAGCCTTACCCCTTCAGTGAACCAAGATCATCAACATTAATGCTGTTTCGATTACGAAACACCAACACAATGATGGCTAAACCAATCGCGGCTTCGGCCGCCGCCACGGTTAAAATAAAGAAAACAAAAATCTGGCCCGATACATCATTTAAGAAATAGGAAAATGCGACCAGGTTTGTGTTAACCGCTAATAACATTAGTTCAATCGACATCAATAAAATAATGACGTTTTTTCGGTTCAGGAAAATCCCCGCCATACTCAGAGTGAAGAGTATGGCGCTAAACACCAGATAATCAGACAGTGCAACCATTACTCGTCCTCCTTTTTTTTCTTAATCGGTTCTTCTTTGGTGGCTTTCATTTTGACCATTTTAAAGCGGTCTTTTGCCTGTACTTTAACTTGCTTGTCGATGTCTTGATACAAAACCTCATGCGTAGGTCGGCGGCGAATGGTTAGAGCAATTGCCGCTACAATACCCACTAACAACAGTACGGCCGCTAATATAAAGGCATAGGCATGAACGGTGTAAAGCTGCAACCCTAACATGGTGGTATTGCTATGGTCAGCGGAGAATTTAATCGGTTCACCGGTCTTATCTAATCCGAAATGGGCTGGGCCCAGAACCATGTACATCATGGCAAAAATTGCGACCGATGCCAGTACACCAATGGGTAAATAGCGGGTAAAGCCTTCTTTAAGTTTTACTAAGTTAATATCCAGCATCATAACAACAAACAGGAACAACACCATCACGGCACCTGCGTATACCAGAATCAGCACGATACCTAAAAACTCGGCTTGCGCCGTAATCCACACCCCTGCCGTCGCAATAAATGCCAAAACCAACCATAACGCCGCTTTAACCGGGTTATTAACACTGATCATCATTAAAGAAGCAATCACCGCAATACCGGCTAATACATAAAATATAAGTTGTTCAAAAGTCATAAAATCAAATTCCTGTAGATTTAACGGTACTTAGCATCCGCAGCTCGATCGGCTGCGATTTGGGCTTCATGCTTGTCACCAAACGCTAACAACTTATCTTTCGTCATAATGTGTTGACCACGCTCATCGAACGCATATTCAAATACCCGTGTTTCGACAACGGCGTCAACTGGACAAGCTTCTTCACAAAACCCACAGTAAATACACTTAAACATATCAATATCGTAAACCGTGGTGCGACGCGAACCATCACTACGTTCTTCGGCTTCAATCGTAATTGCGTTAGCCGGACAAACTGCTTCACACAATTTACACGCGATACAGCGCTCTTCACCGTTGGCATAACGACGCAAAGCGTGGTGACCACGAAAACGCGGCGACATAGGTGTTTTTTCTTCTGGATAACGAACCGTTATTTTCTTTTTAAAAAAGTACTTACCCGTTACCGCCAGACCTTTAAATAACTCGATGAGACCAAAGGTCTTAACCTGATGTTTTAAAAATGCAATCATGTTCAAACCTCACTCAATTAAACCAGGGGCCAATGCTGAAGTAATGCATTAAACCAACTACAAATACCCAAACGATGGTGACAGGAATCAATACTTTCCAGCCCAAACGCATCAACTGGTCATAACGATAACGTGGGAAAGTCGCACGGAACCACAAGAAACAGAAGAGTAAA
This sequence comes from Thiomicrospira sp., assembly GCF_014859555.1. GTDB lineage: Bacteria > Pseudomonadota > Gammaproteobacteria > Thiomicrospirales > Thiomicrospiraceae > Thiomicrospira. Next base: position 9,245 of record NZ_JACUTY010000012.1, read on the forward strand.
AAGGCGACTTTTAAGAACAGCCAAACAAAACCTGGAATCCAAGCGGTTAGCGGATCAAGCAGGATAATGCCTTCAAATGGCGAATACCAACCCCCCAAGAACATAATCGCGGTCATGAACGAGATTAGAATCATCATGGCGTATTCTGCCAACATGAAAATACCAAATGTAATCCCTGAGTATTCGACATGGAAGCCAGCAACGATTTCGGCTTCGCCTTCAACCACGTCAAATGGCGCGCGGTTTGTTTCGGCTAAGCCCGAAATAAAATACACCGCAAACATAGGAAGCAATGGAATCCAGTACCAGTTCCAAAATCCACCTTGCTGTCCATGTACGATTTCGGTTAAGTTCATACTACCAGCAACCATTAGAACCGTGACTAACGCAAAGCCCATCGCAATTTCATAGGATATTTTTTGAGCTGAACCACGCAAAGCGCCTAAGAATGCATACTTAGAGTTTGATGCCCAACCAGCAATAATCACACCGTAAACAACAATTGACGAAACCGCTAATACATACATCACGCCTACATTCAAATCGGATGCGACCACACCTTCATCAAACGGAATAACCGCCCATGCCGCAATCACTGGGGCAAAGGCTAAAATTGGTGCGATAAGAAATAGATAAGCATTTGACTCGGTTGGTCTAATCACCTCTTTCATAATAAGCTTGATGACATCTGCAAACGGTTGCAATATGCCATAAGGCCCAACCCTGTTCGGCCCCATTCTGACCTGCATAAAACCAATAACTTTACGCTCAGCTAGAGTCAAAAATGCCACGGCCAAAATAACCGGTACAACAACAATCAAAACTTGAATCACCAAGGTGATCATAATAGCCAACCAATCCCATAAGAAAACGCTTAGCCAGCTTTCTAAAGCATTAAACATACACTTTTCCTTTATTATTCAGGTTGACTAATATGACGCGCATCGGCATCCGGCGTGGCTTGCAAGGCAGGCGAACGACGAACCAAGGCATCTACCGAGTAAGGCGATACGAAATCAATGCTGTTAGCTGGTGTGATTTTATCTACCAACCCAACGCTTAAGCTTTCATAATCAGCCGACTTCACTTCTAAATTAAGCGCCTGAATCTCCGTTAAAATCTCGTTGGTGTTGACATAGTCAAAACCGCTTTGATCAAACATATTGCCTAAAACCCGTAGAATTTTCCAAAGGGGTTTTGCTTCTGGCTTGGCATTTGCCACCATTTTGAAGCTTTGCCAGTCCCCTTGTGCATTGATGTAAGTGCCGGCATTTTCGGCAAACATAGCCATAGGTAACATAAAGTCTGCGTAACCACGTTGTGTAACACTGTCAAAACCTGTGACGTTAATAACCAACTCAGCATTTTGCATGGCTTTAAGTGCATCCATCCCGCGCATCGCATCTTGTTCAGGTTCGACACCCAGGTTAATGAATACCTTTTTACCTTCTGCTAACCAATCATTAAGATTGTCTGCTGAGTGCTCAGTTAACAACAGGCTAGCGCCTTGTGTGTTGGCAGACATTGGCAGATCACTGAAAACACTGCCAGTAACCTTGGCTAATAACGCGGCTAAACGCGATAAGATCGAGTAGTTTTCATCCATCTGTGCGCGCTGACCCAGCATCACACAAGCTTTGTCGGCGTTTAATAAAGATTCGGCTATCGCTTTATGTTGATCCGATGGCTTAACATCAGACAACCAGGCCTGGTTGTCTGATTTAGTCAATTCAACGGCGGCCTTGGTAATCGCAGCTAAGTCTTCGACCATATCTGGCGCGACAAGCTCATTTGCTACCTTGTAGTTATAGTCCAATACAATTGGGTTAAGCGTATTGATTTGCGCCCCGGCTAAATGCGCTTTACGCACTCGGTTATTAAGCAAAGGCAACTCTTTTCTTAAGTAAGAGCCAACCATAAAGACTGAGTTTAAGTTTTCAATGTCTCTAAATGACTGCCCCAGGGAAGGTTTAACACCAGCGCCGTCACCACGGAAATCTTGCTGACGAAGTCGTGATTCGATGGCACACACACCTAAACCGTTAAATAACTTTTTAGTTAAATACAGCTCTTCCAGTGTCGCATTCGGGGAAACCAATACAACCACCTCTTCTGGCTTGGCCAGATAAGGCTTTAACTTGACGACCAAATGTTCTAAGGCCGATTCCCACTCTAACTGCTGCCAACCTGCATCAGTTTTTAACATAGGCGAAGATAAACGATCTACCGAATTAAGGGCTTCATAAGAATAACGATCCCGATCTGAAATCCAGGTTTCGTTAATGGCTTCATTTTCGGCTGGCACCACGCGCATTACTTCATTTTTACGTGTGTGCACTAAAATATTTGATCCCACACTGTCATGTGGTGAAATGGTGGCATGAGCAATCAATTCCCAAGCACGGGCTTTGTAACGAAAAGGTTTCGACGTTAAGGCACCAACAGGACATAAATCAATCATGTTACCCGACAGCTCTGAACCGATTGATTTTTCAATATAAGTTCCAATTTCCATCCATTCGCTACGACCCGTTACTCCTAACTCTTTTAAGCCGGCAATTTCCTGTCCAAAACGTACACAACGTGTGCAGTGGATACAACGAGTCATATCGGTTTGAATTAACGAGCCTACATTGCGATCACCTACAATTCGTTTGGCTTCAGAATAACGTGAAATATCATCACCATAATCCATCGCAACATCTTGTAGCTCACACTCGCCACCTTGGTCACAAATTGGACAGTCCAATGGGTGGTTAATTAACAAAAACTCCATAACGGATTTTTGAGCGGCAATCGCTTTTGGAGAACGTGTGTTAACACGCATACCGTCTGTCACCGGTGTGGCACAAGCCGGGATCGCTTTAGGCGCGCCCTCGACCTCAACTAAACACATACGACAGTTTGCTGCGATAGAAAGTTTTTTGTGGTAGCAAAAGCGTGGGATAGCTATCGATGCGCCATCGGCTACATCAATTAACATTTCTCCCTCACGAGCTTCTACAACCTGACCATTTATCTCGACTTTTACCATAATTCTTAACCTAATATTCGACGCTTAAATTTAAGCGCGGTCGAAAATACTGCATCCGTGATCAATATAATGACGGAACTCATGTTCAAAATGTTGCAAGAAGCTTGTCACCGGGATCGCCGCTGCATCTCCTAAACCACAAATTACGCGCCCCATAATTTTGCCCGAGACGTCTTTTAATGTTTCTATATCTTCTGGACGCCCTTTGCCCTGGCGGATGCGGTGCACAACACGATACATCCAACCCGTACCTTCACGGCATGGCGTACATTGACCGCATGATTCGTCATAATAGAACCAGGTCAAACGCTCTAAGGCTTTTACCATATCTGTTTGGTTATCCATAATAATGACCGAGCCCGCACCAAGGAATGAACCCGCTTTGGCAATTGAGTCATAATCCATCGTCATGGCTAAAGCTTTATCGGCTGGTAATACGGCGGTTGAAGAACCACCCGGAATAACCGCTTTCAATTCGCGCCCTTGCCAAACACCACCTGCTAGTTCAAGTAAATCTTTAAAAGACGTACCCAGTGGAATTTCAAAGTTACCCGGTTTTTCAATATGGCCTGACATGGAGAAGAGCTTGGTTCCGCCCGCATTCGGTACGCCAAGTTTGGCAAACCAGTCGCCTCCTTTGGCTAAAATCATCGGAATCGAAGCTAGGGTCTCTGTGTTATTGATCGTAGTTGGACGCCCATATACGCCATAACTGGCCGGGAAAGGAGGCTTAAATCTTGGCTGGCCTTTTTTACCTTCCAAGGATTCAATCAAGGCGGTTTCTTCACCACAAATATAAGCACCCGCACCCTGGTGGGCGTGAAGATCAAAATCGTAACCTGACCCTAAGATATTCGTACCAAGCAAGCCAGCTTTTCGTGCTTGCGTAATGGCACCGGTAAAACGTTCATAAGGCTCCCAAAACTCACCACGAATGTAGTTGTAACCAGTATTGGCTCCAATTACATAACCTGCGATCATCATGCCTTCGATTAGCTGATGTGGGTTATAACGCATAATGTCACGATCTTTAAACGTACCTGGTTCACTTTCATCCGAGTTACAAACAATATACTTTGGGCCTGGTGCTTGACGGTTCATAAAACTCCATTTCAAGCCAGTTGGGAAACCAGCACCACCACGACCACGTAAATTAGAGGTCTTCACTTCGTCAATAATTTCTTGCGGGCTCAATTCACCGGCCAGAACTTTTTTCCAAATCTGGTAGCCACCTTGCGCTATATATGTGTTGATATCCCACGAGTTTTCTAGATGGTTATTGCGATAACAACAAAGATTTAATTCAACCATAATTACTCCAAGTTATCCAATATTTCATCTAGTCGAGCTTCCGTGAGGTCTTCATAATAGACCTTACCTAACTGCATCATCGGTGCACCACCACATGCACCTAAACACTCAACCTTTTTGATTGAAAACTTGCCGTCTGCGGTGACTTCGCCCACCCCGACACCCAGTTTTTTCTGGAGGTGTTCAAGCAATTCATCGCTGCCGCGCAACATGCAAGAAATATTTGTACACAAACAAATCTTATGACGCCCCACGGGCTTATGCTCAAAGTTAGAGTAAAAAGTGGCGACTTCATAAACTGAAATAGCGGGCATCTCTAAGTAGTTAGCCACCTGATCCATTAAATCACGTGTTAAATGCCCACCATTCACCTCTTGGACAATACGTAAAGACGCAATCACAGCGGATTGCTTTTGATCGTCTGGATATCGAGCCAACCAACGATCAATACGGGTTTTAACATCCCCTTGAATGATGTTACTACTTCCTGAACTAACCGTGCTCATCGATCAATCTCCCCAAATACAATATCCTGCGTACCGATAATCGCGACTACGTCTGCAATCATGTGACCTTTTGCCATTTCATCCAAGGCGGCAAGGTGTGGAAAACCGGGTGCGCGTACTTTTAAACGATAAGGTTTGTTTGCACCATCCGACACCATGTAAATCCCAAACTCACCCTTAGGATGTTCAACTGCACTATACACTTCGCCTTCAGGGACGATAAATCCATCGGTGAACAGTTTGAAATGATGAATGAGCGCTTCCATATTTGATTTTGCATCTTGTCTAGAAGGCGGCGTAACTTTGTGGTCGTCGGCAATAACGCGACCTGGGTTTTTCTTTAACCAGTCCACACATTGCTTGATGATTTTGTTAGATTCGCGCATTTCTGCGACGCGTACCAAGTAACGATCATAACTATCGCCCGTTTTACCAACTGGAATATCAAAATCTAACCGATCATATACTTCGTATGGCTGAGTTTTGCGTAAATCCCATGCAATTCCAGAACCACGCAACATCGGACCGGTAAAGCCCAATTGCAAAGCACGCTCTGGTGATACGATACCGATATCAACCGTTCGCTGCTTCCAAATACGATTATCGGTTAATAAAGTCTCATATTCATCAATATAGCCCGGGAAGCGTTCAGTAAAAGCTTCAATAAAATCGAGCAACGAACCTTCACGGGTTTCGTTTAACTTATCGAGGTTTTTACCCTTGTGCCATTCAGATTCACTGTATTTTGCCATCGTATCCGGTAAATCACGATATACGCCACCTGGACGATAATAGGTCGCGTGCATTCTCGCACCCGATACCGCTTCATAGCAATCCATCAAGTCTTCACGCTCACGGAAAGCATATAAGAAAACGGTCATCGCACCAATATCTAAGGCATGCGCACCTAACCACATTAAATGATTTAGAACGCGTGTAATTTCATCAAACATAACGCGAATATATTGCGCACGTTCGGGAACCTCAACACCTAACATTTTTTCAATCGCCATCACATAAGCATGTTCATTTGACATCATGGATACATAGTCCAAACGATCCATATAGCCTATTGATTGATTATAGGGTTTATATTCAGCCAGTTTTTCAGTACCACGGTGTAATAGTCCGATATGGGGGTCAGCGCGTACAATGGTTTCACCATCTAACTCAAGCACAAGGCGTAGCACGCCGTGAGCTGAAGGATGCTGAGGACCAAAGTTAAGGGTATAGTTGCGAATTTCAGGCATAGCTATCTCAATCCTTATCAGAACTTAGTTGCGAATGACTCGTGGTACATTCACTCTATTCTCAATACTTACTGGTTCGTATACAACTCGACCTTTTTCAGAGTCGTAGCGCATTTCTACATGACCAACAAGTGGAAAATCTTTACGCAATGGATGCCCTACAAAACCGTAATCTGTCAAGATACGACGTAAGTCTGGGTGTCCACTAAATAAAATACCGAATAAATCAAATGCCTCACGTTCAAACCAATTGGCAGATGACCAAACATCCACTACTGAGTCTACAATAGGTTGTTGACTATTAGTTGGCGAGGTCTTAACACGAATACGCAAATTGTTTTGAATTGATAATAAATGATAAACAACCGCAAACCGGCGCTCAGGATACAAATTTTCGGTGTCAGCCGCGACATCAAAATCAAATACCCCTCGACTAAAACCTGAATTGCTCGCTTGTGCACTTTCCCAATTCGCCTGACCATAACTTAAATAATCAACACCACAAAGATCAACAAGCAGTTCAAAACCTAGCTCATCTCGCATTCTAGTCAATAGAGACTTAGTGTCCTCTGGTGCAAGTTCGATGGTTAATTCGTCGAACTCAATTTTCATATTGACTAAACGATCGCCAATCAGTTCATTCACACGTGTTTGCAAATCTAATACAGACTGTTTCATAAAATTCTACCGTTGTTACCTAGGTTGAACACACTATCTAGCGATCGTATTGGTGCTGCGGATTTTATTTTGGAGCTGGATGATTCCGTACAACAACGCCTCGGCGGTTGGTGGGCATCCCGGAACATAAACATCAACCGGTACAATGCGGTCACAACCTCTTACGACCGAATAGGAATAGTGATAATAGCCACCGCCATTTGCACAAGAACCCATAGAGATCACCCAACGCGGTTCCGCCATCTGGTCATAAACCTTTCGCAAAGCTGGGGCCATTTTATTAACTAACGTGCCCGCAACAATCATGACATCCGACTGACGTGGGCTGGGGCGAAAGATAATACCAAAGCGATCCAGGTCATAACGTGCCGCGCCAGCATGCATCATCTCCACCGCACAGCAAGCGAGACCAAAGGTCATCGGCCACATTGAGCCCGTTCGAGCCCAATTAATGAGCTTATCAGCCGAGGTGGTGATTACACCTTCTTTCAATACGCCTTCTATTCCCATTCTAGCGCCCCCTTTCTCCACTCATAAATAAAGCCCACAACCAATAAAGACAGGAAAACAGCCATTGACAACAGTCCAAATAAGCCGATTTCATCTAAAACAATGGCCCATGGGAATAAAAATGCAATTTCGAGGTCAAAAATAATAAACAGAATGGCGACCAAATAGAAACGCACATCAAACTTCATGCGTGAATCTTCAAAGGCTTCAAAACCACACTCGTAGGGAGAGTTTTTTTCTGAATCTGGTCTACTTGGTGCCAACACAAAACTCATGACGAGTGGGCCGATACCAAACAGTACACCCAAAACAATAAACGCCAGTATTGGCAAATAGTTTTCTAGCATCGGTTAACCCACCTCTTCTAGTATTAATAATAAGCTGGACTGTTCCGGCTTATAAAAAATGGTGCCGATGGCCGGACTCGAACCGGCACAGCTTTCGCCACTACCCCCTCAAGATAGCGTGTCTACCAATTTCACCACATCGGCTAGTGTTAAAAATTAATTTGGAACCACAGGTGCATCCGAGCGAGAATCGTCTTCTGGAATTGAGGTCGTTTGCTCAGATACCACACTTTTGTAACCTTTTACTTCTTTGCTGGCAATGTAGGCCAATGACAAACTGGTAATAAAAAACAAGGTGGCTAACACAGCCGTTGTTCTAGACAAGAAATTGGCTGAGCCACGGCTACCGAAAACAGATTGTGACGAGCCGCCACCAAAGCTTGCACCGGCATCTGCACCCTTACCCTGCTGTAAAAGAACGAGGACAATCAACACAAAGGCGATCAAAATGTGGATTGCTAAAATTATTTCGAACATGCGTCACCTGCTGCTTCACATATGGCTAAAAAATCAGCTGCATTTAATGATGCGCCGCCAATTAGGCCGCCATCAATATCAGTCTGGGAGAACAACTCTTTTGCATTATCTGGCTTAACGCTGCCACCATACTGAATGATTAAGTTTTTGGCAACAGAGTCATTCTGGTTAGCTACAAGACCACGTATAAAGGCGTGTACATCCTGCGCTTGTTGGGGTGAAGCGGTCATACCGGTTCCAATCGCCCATACTGGCTCATAAGCGACCACTATGTTAGTGAAAGACTCAACACCCACTTTATCCAAAACGGCTTGCATCTGTGCACTTACAACTTGTTCAGTAACATTCGACTCACGTTCTTGCAAGGTTTCACCCACGCACAGAATAGGGGTTAAGCCTTCTGCCAATGCAATAGACACCTTATTGGCGACTTGCTCATCGGTTTCTGCATACAAGGTACGGCGCTCTGAGTGACCAACAATTACGTAATCGCAACCGACATCTTTCAACATTAAGCCTGTAATTTCGCCTGTAAAGGCACCTTGCTCTGCAACGTCAGCCATATTTTGGCCACCCACCGCAACCGAACAATTAGCTAAGGTTTGTTTTACATAATCTATATAAACAGATGGAGGGCACACAGCCATATCCACTGTGTCTAAACGCTCAGCGCGCTCAACCAGCTCTGTTAACAATGTTTGGATCATGGCTTTTGAACCATGCATTTTCCAGTTTCCAGCTACAAACGGTCTTCTCACTCAACTCTCTCCACCAAAAAGTCCGACAATATTAGCGGCTTTAAATCAAAAAAACAATATTGACAATTTTATGAAAACGCTTTCTTAACAAGTACTGCCAGCTTTTCTACGTAGTTTGAAACCACTTCCTGCTCCGAGGCTTCAACCATCACACGAACCAATGGCTCGGTACCGGAAGCCCGAATCAACACACGAGCTTGCCCAGCATAGGTTGTATTAAACGCTTCAATTGCCTTAACTAATTCAACATCTGAATTTAAATCAAACGGCTTTACTACCTTAACGTTAACTAAACTCATGGGATACTTTTCAACGCCTTCTAGCAATTGAGATAAGCTTTTACCACTTGACTGCATCACACCTAAAACTTGCAACGCCGCGACAATACCATCACCGGTTGATGACTTATCCAAACACAATATATGGCCTGAACCCTCCGCGCCGAGCAGCCAACCTCTTTGTTTTAGTTCTTGCATAACGTAGCGGTCGCCAACATTTGCACGCACAAACTCTAACCCGCGCTGTTTAAGTGCATTTTCAATCCCGAGGTTGGTCATTAAGGTGCCAACCACGCCAGCTTGCTGTGCATAGGATTGCGTGGCTAGAATATAAAGCAAATCATCGCCATCTAAAACACGGCCGCTATTGTCGACTATCATTAAGCGATCACCGTCGCCATCCAGTGCAACGCCTAAATCCGCGTTTTCTTGTTTAACCTTCTCAATTAACGCCGCCAAATCTGTTGCGCCACAACCTTGATTAATATTTAAACCATTTGGTTTATCACCCATCGAGGTCACTTTTGCGCCTAACTCTTCAAATACGTGAGGTGCCACCTGGTAAGTCGCGCCATGTGCGCAATCGACAACTAAATGCAAGCCATCTAATCGCTTACTAAGAGAATAGGTGCTTTTACAGTATTCGATATAACGGCCTGGCGCATCAGAAATGCGCTGAGCACGCCCTAAAGTCGCCAATTCTTCCAGCTGACTATTGATCAACATAGGTTCATCAAATGCCGCTTCAATCGCTAGCTCCATTTCATCCGAAATTTTTAATCCGCTTTCATTAAAAAACTTAATACCATTGTCATAGTGTGGGTTATGTGACGCACTAATCACAATACCAATATCGGCATGAAAAGTTCGAGTTAAATAAGCCACAGCAGGCGTCGGCATTGGGCCTAGCAGTAATACATCAATTCCAGCATAAATCAAACCGGCCTCTAACGCAGACTCGAACATATAACCTGAAATACGCGTATCTTTACCAATTAAAACCTTAGAAGCCCCGCGAGCCTTAAGTACACGCCCGGTAGCCCAACCTAGTTTTAAAACTTGATCAGGCGTCATTAAGCCTTGACCTACTCGGCAACGTATTCCATCTGTTCCAAAGTACTTTTTATTCATTGTTTAATTCCAGTCTTAGCGAGTTTACAACTCGTTGCTACTTAAAGCCTTGGCCAGACTTAACGCCTGTGCCGTTTCCAATACATCATGCACACGTACAATTTTGGCTCCGCGCTGAACTGACAACAAAGCCGCAACAACACTACCCAGCATGCGCTGTTCAACAGGTATGCCGCCTAATAATTCAGCAATCATGGTTTTGCGCGACACCCCCACTAATATGGGATAACCTTGTGGCGTCGATTCAGTTAAATGTTGAAACAAGGTTTGATTATGTTCAAGGCTTTTGCCAAAACCAAACCCCGGATCAAGCACCAAGCGTTTTTTGTTGATACCCGCGCGCTCACAGACTTCAATTCGTGCTTTCAAAAAGTCATGCACTTGCGTTAGTACATCGTTGTAAACCGGTTTGTCCTGCATATCCAAAGGCTGACCTTGTTTATGCATCAAACAAACTGCCGCATCCGTTTTTGCTAGCAGTTCCAGTGCACCTTCAGCTTGCAGCGCATTGACATCATTCACCATGTCGACACCTAACGCGAGCGATGCACGCATCACCTCCGTTTTATAGGTATCAATCGACACCCAACAATCGGAATACTGCTTAACCAGTTCAATCGCAGGCAGGACTCGGTTTTCCTCTTCGGCAAGGCTAACAGCTAAAGCACCAGGCCTGGTGGATTCACCACCGATATCAATAATATGCGCGCCTTGTTCGGCCATAGCCTCAATGCGCCGAATCAACTGATCTTGCCTAGTATAACGCCCACCATCCGAAAACGAATCCGGTGTTACGTTTAGAATACCCATGATTAGTGGCTCGGTTTTATCACCTTGTAAGTAATCAACCAAATTCATAAAAACACCCACAAAAAAGCCCTAGTTGGCTTAATGGGTTAAGTTAACAGCCAGTAAGACAAATAGGGCTTTAGCTAATCGCTAAATTAATGAAGCTTGGGTTCGGCACCTGCCGGCTTTTCAGCTTCACCCGTCAGGTCATCCGATACCATTTCCGGTGCATTCGCCTCTGGTTCAGTTGATTTAACTGGTGAAGTTGGCTCATCCCAATCTTTTGGGGCACCAGGTTCACGACCTTCCATAATATTTTTGATCTGTTCGGCATCAATTGTTTCGTATTGCATTAAGGCCTCGGCCATAATCTCAAGTTTATCTTTGTGCGTTGTTAGAATATCTTGCGCACGCTTGTAATTATTATCAATCATTCGACGAACTTCGCTATCAATCAATTTAGCCGTTTCATCGGATACATGGCTGCTACGCGAACTGGATCCCAAGAAATTCTGCTCTTCTTCCTCATACAACAAGGGACCTAACTTATCCGACAAGCCCCACTTGGTGACCATACTGCGCGCCAACTTTGTAGCACGCTCAATATCGTTACTGGCCCCAGTGGTGACAGCGTCCGAGCCAAAAGTCATCTCTTCTGCGATACGACCACCATACAAACTTGATAACTGACTTTCAAGTTTACGCTTGCTGTAACTCCAAGAATCTTCTTCCGGTAAATACATGGTGACACCCAGCGCACGACCCCGCGGAATAATACTGACTTTATAAACGGGATCATGTTCTGGCACAAGATAACCAATAATCGCATGGCCGGCTTCATGATAAGCCGTGAGACGTTTTTCAGCCTCACTCATCACCATGCTCTTGCGCTCAACCCCCATTAGGATTTTATCCTTAGCACGCTCAAAGTGATTTTGAGTAACAACTCTGTCGCCTAAGCGCGCAGCAAACAAGGCGGCTTCGTTAACCAAGTTAGCTAAATCTGCACCTGAGAAGCCAGGCGTTCCACGTGCGATTAAGGCCGGTTTAACATCATCCGAAAGCGGTACTTTACGCATATGTACTTTTAAAATTTGCTCACGACCACGTACATCCGGCAATCCAACCGTTACTTGACGGTCAAAACGACCTGGACGCAACAAGGCCGGGTCTAATACATCAGGACGGTTAGTAGCGGCAATAACAATCACGCCTTCATTACCTTCAAAGCCATCCATTTCAACCAACATTTGGTTTAGAGTTTGTTCGCGCTCGTCATTTCCGCCACCCATGCCTGCCCCACGACTACGACCTACCGCATCAATTTCATCAATGAAAATAATACAAGGTGCATGTGCCTTGGCTTGTTCAAACATGTCACGCACACGTGAAGCACCCACACCCACAAACATTTCAACAAAGTCAGAACCAGAAATGGTGAAAAAAGGCACCTTGGCTTCACCAGCAATCGCTTTTGCCAATAATGTTTTACCGGTACCGGGTGGGCCAACCATCAATACACCACGTGGAATTTGACCACCTAAGTTCTGATATTTCTCTGGATCTCGCAAAAAATCGACCAATTCAGACACTTCTTCTTTGGCTTCATCTGCGCCCGCCACATCATCAAAATTTACCTTAACTTGATCTTCTGACAGCATTCGAGCTTTGCTTTTACCAAACGACATTGGGCCACCTTTGCCACCCATGCCGCCGCCCATAGAACGCATAAAGAATATCCAGATCGCAATTAGCAACAGCATTGGAAACCACGAAATGAAAATCTGCATCAATAAGCTTTGCTTTTGCGGCGCCTGTGAACTCACTGTTACACGGTTACCAAGCAAGTCACCCATCAAACCTGCATCGCCCGGATTGTAAGTAGTAAAAGCTTCACCTGATGAGTAAACACCTCGAATAGTTGCCCCTTCGATATTGACACTACTCACACGACCGTCACGGACTTCATCAATAAACTTAGAATAATCCAAGCGACTTGATGTCTGATAATTTGATGAGCCAAAGTGATTAAACACCGACATCAAAATTAAGGCGACGGCCGCCCAGATCAGTAAATTTTTTAGCATATCGTTTTTCATTTAGTTTCCCTTAAAAACCATGCTAAGCATGATGTTTTAATTATGTCATATAAGGAGAATCATACCATGCACACAAGACACGAGCAAAAAGAAGCATAAGTTTTTATTATGGCCGAATAAACTTTACACACTCGACGCCCGATCTACTTCTTACCTATCCCAAGTACATAAATCTCTTTGCTCCGAGGTCTCGATGCTTTAGGTTTTCGGCTGATTACCTTCATATAGTCGGTTCTCATGTTTTGCAAGAGCTGATCAAAACCTTCACCCTGAAATACCTTGATAACGACCGTGCCGTTTTTCTTTAATACTTGACTAGCCAGCTCTAGCGTTAACTCAACCAAATGCATTGCCCGAGGAATATCTACCGCTTTATTACCGCTCATATTCGGTGCCATGTCCGACATAACAAGCCCTACATCACGACCATCCAATGCATCTAACAAGTTCTGATAAACCTCATCTTCGCGAAAATCACCTTGTATAAAACTAACCCCCGCATAAGGATCGACCGGCAATATATCTAACGCAAACACATGACCTGTCTCGCCGACTTGCTGGGCAGCCCATTGTGACCAACCGCCTGGTGCGGCGCCAAGGTCGACCACCACCAGGCCTGGTTTAAATAGTTTATCTTTTTCATCTAGCTCTTGCAGCTTATAAATGGCGCGTGAACGCCAGCCATCTTTTTGAGCTTGCAATACATAAGGGTCATCAAAATGTTCTTGTAACCAGCGTGCGCTGGATTTGGTTCTGGACATATTCGTTTGGTTCTCGCTGATTTAGTTCTCGGACAAGTTTTTTTTCATTTAAAATAGCTTTTTTAGCTTTTGAGTAGCCACCAACATGAAGACCGATCCAACTTTATCCCCAAACCAAAAGAAATTCTTACGTGGCATTGCTCACGGACTGAATCCCGTCATTATTATTGGCTCGCAAGGCGTGACCGATAGTTTAATGGCCGAGCTAGACAAGTCATTACAGCATCATGAATTATTAAAAGTTAAGATGGCAGCCGGTGAGCGTGAAGATCGCAAAGCGATTATCGACCATGTGATTTCGCACACCAAAGCTAAACTGGTACAAACGGTTGGCAAAATGTTTGTTATTTATCGTGCGCGTGCCAAAAACCCTGAGTTGGTGTTGCCTAAATAATTCAGCCCTTAGGCAGAATTATTTAGATCAATTGATCTAATCCGCGCTGTAAATCGGCTTGAATATCAGCATAATTTTCAAGCCCAACTGACACTCTAACCAGGTTGTCGGTAATGCCAGTGGCTAAACGCTCTTCGGCTGCCACTCTAGAATGTGTGGTGGTCGCAGGATGTGTGATACTGGTTTTTACATCACCTAAATTGGCCGTAATAGACAACATCTGAGTGGCATCAATAACTGACCAGGCCTGCTCGCGCCCACCTTTAATACGAAAACTCACCAACGCGCCGCCAGCGGATTGCTGTTGTTGCGCTAAGGCATATTGTGGGTGAGATACTAATCCTGGGTAAAACACTTTTTCTACCGCTGGGTGTTCGCTTAGCCAAGTCGCCAGTTTGTGCGCACGTAAACAATGGGCTTCCATACGAACACTAAGCGTTTCCAATCCTTTGATAAAAATCCAGGCGTTAAACGGGCTCATGCTTGGTCCTGCAGTACGTATCACACCTCGCACCTCCTCCCCCACCAGTTTTTCTGAGCCGATGACCGCACCGCCTAAGCAGCGCCCCTGGCCATCTAAAAACTTGGTAGCCGAATGAATCACAATATCCGCACCCAGCTTTAAAGGTTGCTGCAAAATCGGCGTGCAAAGACAGTTATCCACTACCAAGAGTGCGTTATGCGCTTTTGATAGTTCCGCCAAATAGCGAATATCCGCAATTTCAGTTAGAGGGTTAGAAGGCGTTTCTAGAAACAGGGCTTTGGTATTGGGCTTAATCGCCGACCACCAGGCCTGGTGGTCAGATTGTGGCACAAATGTTACATCAATACCAAACTTGGCAAAGTATTTAGTAAACAGCACTTTGGTGGTGCCAAAAATACTGCTGGAAGAAACAATATGATCACCACTTGAAAGCAGCCCCATAAAGGTCGACAAAATCGCCGCCATGCCAGAAGCGGTCGCGACACAAGCTTCCCCCCCCTCCATTAGCGCTAAACGTTTTTCAAAAGTACGTACTGTTGGATTAGTAAAGCGAGAGTAAACATTACCCGGCACTTCGCCACTAAAGCGATCGGCGGCTTGTTGCGCACTCTCATATACAAAACTGGAGGTCGGAAAAATGGCCTCACTGTTCTCTTGCTCATGGGTTCGTTCGTACCCCGAACGAATGGCTAAGGTTTCTAACAAAAATTCGTCCAATTTAGTGTCCTTGATTATGTAAACCAATGGTTTCTGGTGCATTGTTTTTTTTGTTTTCTTTTGCGCCATCGTTACGAGCGTTGGCAATACTTTCTAAATAGGCTTCAGAAATATCACCCGTGACGTATTCGCCGCTAAAACAAGAGGTATCAAAACAGGATATCTGCTTACTGCCGACACCCACCGCTTCAACCAAATCCGATAGGTCTTGATAAATCAGTTTATCGGCTCCAATAAAAGCCGCCACCTCTTCTTCAGTTCGGTTACTCGCAACCAGTTCTGTGGCGGATGGCATATCAATACCGTACACATAAGGATATCTTACAGGTGGCGCAGCAGAGGCAAAATAAACTTTGTTTGCACCGGCTTCACGAGCCATTTGCACAATTTCACCCGAGGTTGTACCACGTACAATCGAGTCATCAACCAGTAATACGTTTTTGCCTTCAAACTCCAAACCAATAGCATTGAGTTTTTGACGTACCGATTTTTTACGCTGAGTTTGTCCCGGCATAATAAAGGTACGACCGATGTAGCGGTTTTTTATAAAACCTTCACGATAAGGCAATTTGAGTTTTTCGGCCAACTGTAAGGCGGCCGTTCGGCTGGTATCTGGAATTGGCATCACCACATCAATATCGTAATCGGCCCAAACACGCTGAATTTTTTCGGCCAGTTTTTCACCCATACGTAAACGTGACTTATAGACTGAAATATCATCAATCATAGAATCTGGACGCGCAAAATAAACAAACTCGAAAATACAGGGCGAATATTTAGGGTTGTCGTGACACTGTTCAAAATAAATTTCGCCACTTTCCATCACCACCACCGCTTCGCCCGGAGCTAAATCTCGATAGTGTTTAAAACCCAGCCCATCTAAAGCCACGCTTTCTGAAGCCACAATATAATCGATGCCACCTTTAGGGTTGCTACGCTGACCAACGATAATCGGGCGCAGAGCAAACGGATCGCGAAACGCTAACATACCAACACCGGAAACCAAACCTATGGCGGCATAGCCACCTCGCACACGTTTGTGCAATCGACGTATCGCGCTGAAAATATCGTGTTGATCTACAAACAACTTCTGCTGTTTCATCAACTCGTGAGCAAATACGTTCAACAACACTTCAGAATCAGAATTGGTGTTGAGATGACGTTGATCTTGTTGGTAAATTTCCTGGCTTAACTGTTCTGCATTAGTTAAGTTACCGTTGTGCCCCATCACGATGCCATAGGGTGAGTTCACATAAAACGGTTGCGCTTCGGAACTAGATGAAGAGCCTGCGGTTGGATAACGTACATGACCAATACCTGTTGAGCCATGCAAATCACGCATATGACGAGTATGAAACACGTCCTTAACTAACCCATTATCTTTGCGTTGGAAAAACCGCCCGTTGTCATGGGTTACAATTCCCGCAGCATCCTGCCCACGATGCTGCAAAATAGTTAACGCATCATAGAGCTCTTGATTAACCGGTTCACTACTCGCCGAGACAATTCCGACAATACCACACATGAATTTGCTCACTTATCTTAGATGTAAATCAAAAATTCCCAGCCACTGTCGAAACAGTCGGCTGACTAAAAACTTGTTTGAAGTATTCTACCCATTATCGAATTTGAACAATCGCAGAATTCGTAACTAATTCTTTATCCAACTCGGCTTTAGCCTCTTCAGCTTCTTGCAAGCTTGGAAACGGCCCTACCCGAACCGTGTAAATTTTTTGGGTCTTGGTAGAAAAATCACCAATTGTTACGGTATAACGCATTTCCAACACACCCAATGTCTTATTAGCCGACTCAATCGAATTATAAGAGGCTACCCGCACTAACCAAGCGGGAGATTTATCTTCCGAAGGCAGTACGGGCTCTTTAATATCTTGCGACTTAGCCGTGGCGGTGGATTTATCTAAAATCTCGGTGTTAGCATCCTGTTGTTTTTTAGATTCAATTGACTGTTTAGCCTGAGTCGGTTGCGATGGCGCAGTGGGTGATGAGACGTTGGTCTGAATATCTCTGCCTAAAGATGGCGTGACTTCAGATTCCGACTTTTTATTTGAACGGATAGCGCTGCTGTCATCTAGCTTGTTTGAGGTTGACTTTTTAAACTGGTTATCCATTTTTGCCGTCGGCGACACTGAATCATCAGGAGTTGAATACAACCAAGGTTGTGCTTTTTCATAGTCAACCGGATTAGCATACCAACTTGGCACCAATATAATCAGCAGTGCCAGCCAAATGACCGCACCGGTTATCCTATATTTTGTTAACTCATCCATTCTGTCAACTCTGCCATTGCTTGTGAAACGGTAACAAAAGAGCCATAGATCAAAACCCGACTTTCGTTTGATTGGCGTGCGCAGGTGACGGCTTCAGCCATAGAATTGAAAGCTAGCTGACATTCCGCTCCCACGCCGGCTAATCTTAACACCTCTTGAAGCCGGGCTAAAGGTGCAGAACGTTCAACCTGTAAATCTACCAGTAACCAGTGACTAGCATAAGGCTTAATTTGTGACACCATCGCTTCAATGTCTTTATCAGCCAAGGCTGAAAAAACAACCAGGTATTTAGTTTGTTCCGGTTGCCGTTTTAAGTGGTTAGCTAAAACATCAACCGACTGTGAATTATGCGCCACATCTAACAACCAGGCCTGGTGGTCAAGTTGAATAGTTTGCAAACGCCCAGGGTGCTGTATTTGTTTTAAGCCTTGCTCATAAGCGACTTGATCTATTGTTAACCTAGCTTGAGTCTTTAATAAAGCCAACACACCCGCGGCGTTTTGCAACTGAAACAAACCCGCTAAGTTAGGCAGAGGTAAGGTTATTGATTGATCAGCTATTTTGAAAACCCAGTCATCAGAGTCAACATTAAAGCCATAATCACGCCCCAGTAACTTTAAATCAACATGCAATTTTTCAGCGTAATCGACCACAGTTTTTGGTGGATTCGGGTCCGAACACACCGTCAATCCGTTTGACCGCATAATGCCGGCTTTTTCAAAACCGATTTTTTCACGATCCGAGCCTAACCACTCAATATGATCTACATCAATTGCCGTTAATAAACAAGCTTGAGCATCTACAATATTTACCGCATCCAAACGGCCACCCAAACCAACTTCAAGTACTACTATGTCCAAGGCTGATTGTTTAAATAGAACGAGAGCGGCTAAGGTGGCAAACTCAAAGTAGGTCAGCTTGATGCCTTGGCGGGCTTTTTCAATCCTGTCAAACGCCACCACAATCTGCTGATCAGAAACTGGTTGCGCATTTAACTGAATACGTTCATTAAAACGTAAAATATGAGGTGACGTGTAACTCCCCACTTTATAGCCCGCTGCACTCAAGATCGCCACCAGCATCGCAACACTGGAACCTTTACCATTGGTTCCTGCAACGGTAATTACATAGGGTGCAGGGGTCAAAACATCAAGCTGTTTGGCAACCTCACGCACTCGATCAAGCCCGAGTTCGATTTCTTGAGCGTGCAACTGAAGCAGCCAGTTTAACCAATCAGTTAAACCGCTGTGAATGGTGGGTAGATTCAATTTAATCTCTTATTGATTCATTAAAATCCGTGCCATAGAGGCTAACTCTTTAGTGAGCTGATGACGATGAATAATACGATCAATCGCGCCATGTTCTAACAAGAACTCACTGCGCTGGAAACCTTCCGGTAATTTTTCACGCACGGTTTGCTCAATAACGCGCGGACCCGCGAAACCTATCAGGGCTTTCGGTTCGGCAATATTTAAGTCTCCCAACATCGCAAAGCTAGCGGATACGCCACCCATGGTTGGATCGGTCATGACTGAAATATAAGGTAAACCTTGCGCTCTTAAACGACCCAAAGCCGCACTGGTTTTCGCCATCTGCATTAATGAAAATAAAGCTTCTTGCATGCGCGCCCCACCACTCGCCGAGAAACACACCATTGGACAACGACGAGCAATCGCCTCGTTCACAGCACGAACAAACTTCTCGCCCACAACCGACCCCATTGAGCCACCCATATATTTAAACTCAAATGCGGCCGCAACCACTTCGAGTCCGTCAATGGTGCCAACTTGAGTTATCAAGGCGTCTTTTTCACCAGTTGCTCTTTGCGCCGCGACAATACGATCTTTATATTTTTTCTGATCACGAAACTTCAGAGCGTCAACGGGGGAGACATCGGCCGAGATTTCAGTAATTTTACTGCTTTCATCAAAAAAGGCTTTTAAACGTTTACGTGCGCTCAAGCGCAAATGGTGGTCGCACTTTGGACACACCTCATCGTTACGCTCAACTTCAGAACGATACAGCACACTTTCACACTTTGGGCATTTCATCCAAAGTCCTTCTGGCACCGATTTCTTCCGTTCCGTTACTTGTTTAATACTGGGTAAAATTTTCTCAAACCAACTCACAATACTTCTCCCTTATCAGCTTGATCTAAAGCATGTCGAAACACACGCATTTGTTTAATCAAAGCCTGTTTAATTGCTAACAAACCTTCTTGCTGATGCTGTTCAATCAAGCTCACTAAGGCCGAACCGATAATCACAGCCTCGCCAACTTGCGCCATTTGATAGGCCGATTCGGCATCTCGAATACCAAAACCAATACCGACCGGCAAATCAACCTGTTGTTTGAGTAAGTCAACCTGAGTTCGTACATTACCGACATCCAGTTTTCCTGTTCCGGTTACACCTTTTAACGAAACATAATAAACAAATCCGCTACCTTGCTCAGCAACCGCCTTTAACCTTGACTTGGGGGTGGTTGGCGAAACTAAAAACACACGATCAAGATGATGTTTCGCTAACACTTCAGTATAACCGGCGGTTTCCTCAGGTGGCATATCAACCGTCAACACCCCATCCAATCCTGCCAGCTCCGCCTGCTGGGCAAAGTGTTCAAACCCCATGGCTTCAACCGGATTTAAATACCCCATCAATAAAACAGGGGTTTCATTGTCGGTTTCTCGAAACTGTTTAACAACCGATAAAACCTGTTTCAAACTCATATTATGCTTTAAGGCGCGTTCAACAGCCTTTTGGATAACCGGACCATCCGCCATCGGGTCTGAAAAAGGCACACCCAACTCAATTAAATCTGCCCCCTCTTCTACCATCAGCTTCATCAATTCAAGTGTCGCGGTGGGTTCTGGATCTCCAGCGGTGATATAAGGGATTAAAGCGGTTCGATTTTCGGCTTTTAATTGCGCTAAACGGGTTTTAATTCTATTCATATTATTCATCATTTCAGAAATCAAACCCTTCAATTTTGCCTATGGTGTTCATGTCTTTATCGCCACGTCCCGACAAGTTAATAATAATGGTTTGATCTGGGCGCATAGTCGGCGCCAGCTTAGTCGCATAAGCTAACGCATGACTGGTTTCTAACGCTGGAATTATGCCTTCCATATGCGTTAAATCTCGCCAGCCTTGTAAAGCTTCATCATCAGTAATCGCGACAAATTCAGCCCGACCAATATCCTTTAACCAAGCCAACTCAGGGCCCACACCAGGATAATCTAGACCCGCTGAAATAGAATGAGTACCCGAAATTTGTCCGTTTTCATCTTGCATCAGATAGGTACGGTTACCGTGCAACACACCGGGCTTACCTTTACATAAAGGCGCCGCGTGTTGCCCCGTCTCCAAACCATGCCCTCCCGCTTCAACACCGTATATTTTTACCGACTCATCCGGTAAAAAGGCGTGGAACAAACCCATCGCATTCGATCCGCCGCCCACACAGGCAATAAGCGCATCGGGTAGTTTGCCTTCTTTTTGCAGAATTTGCTCACGCGCTTCACGACCAATAATGGATTGAAAATCACGTACCATCATTGGGTAAGGATGGGGGCCCGCCACGGTGCCGATAATATAAAAGGTATTGTCAACATTGGTTACCCAGTCACGCATCGCTTCATTCAAGGCATCTTTGAGTGTACGTGTGCCCGATTCGACGGCAACGACTTTAGCGCCCAGCATTTTCATTCGAGCTACATTGGGAGCTTGACGCACTACATCGTCGGCCCCCATGTAAACCACACATTCTAAACCTAAACGTGCGGCCACTGTCGCACTCGCTACGCCATGCTGACCAGCACCAGTTTCAGCTATAATTCGAGTCTTGCCGAGCTGTTTAGCCAACAAAGCCTGACCAATCGTATTATTTATTTTGTGCGCGCCAGTATGGTTTAAGTCTTCTCGTTTTAAATAAATTTTGGCCCCACCGAGACTTTCACTCCAGCGCTTCGCATAGTAGAGAGGGCTGGGGCGCCCGACATAATCCTGATAGTCAGCTTTCAGCTGCTCCAAAAAGTCAGGATCATTTTTAATTTTTTGGTATTGCTGTTTAAGCTCTTCGAGTGGTGCCATCAATGTTTCTGGGGCAAACACACCACCATATGGGCCAAAATGGCCATTCTCGTCTGGAAATTGAGCGTAATCAATCGTCATTTAATCATCCATTATCATCTAGGTTTTTTTACAGGGTAGCCTGAATAAAGTCGGCTATTTTTTGAGCCGATTTTATGCCTTTTTTTATCTCAACGCCGCCACTGACATCCAGTGCCCAAATATTTGGGATACCCAACGCGGCTTTAACATTTTCAGGCGTTAAACCACCTGCCAATATAAGGGGTTTGACCGAATCCTTAGGGAACAATTTCCAATTAAAAACCTCTCCCGTCCCCCCTGGCACGCCAGGCTTGTATGTGTCGAGCAATAAAGCTTGAGCGTCTTTGTAAGTCTCCGCAAAGTGCATCACATCCGTATCGGCTTGCATCGCCACCGCTTTGATGTAGGGCCGAGAAAAACGGCCACAAAACTCAGCCAGCTCATTTCCATGAAATTGCAATAAATCTACTTTAACTTCATTAATAACCTGCTCAACCAATAACGCGTCGGCATTCACAAATAAAGCGGTAGTTGTCACAAAAGCCGGTAAATTTTGAACAATGAGTTTAGCTTGCTCAACGGTCACCGATCTGGGACTGGGTTCATAGAAAACCAAACCAATCGCATCGGCTCCGGCGCAAGCCGCCGCTAGGGCATCTTCTGGACGTGTGATACCGCACACTTTTACCCTGACACGTTTCATTATTGCCATAAAACCTCATTCAACGAAGCCTGCGGTATCGCAAACTCTTGTGGGTAAAATGCGTTGACAAAATATAGGCCGGTAGCCGGTGCGGTTATTGTCGCTTTGGTTCTGTCTTGCAACACTAATAAGTCTGCCACCCATTCAACTGGCGCGTCAACTCTTCCAACTTGCATCAAAGTTCCGGCAATGTTTCGCACCATGTGATGCAAAAAAGCATTGGCTTTTATGTCTATAAAAACAAAATCACCCCGCCGTGTTACCTTCACAAAATCAATCTCTCGGCGTGCGTGGCTAGCTTGGCATTGAGCGGCTCTAAAAGATGAAAAATCAAACTCACCCACCAAAGCTTGAGCCGCCTGGTGCATAAGGGTTTCATCTAAAGGTTTGCGCTCCCAGGTGACCCGATCACTTAATACCGCACTGCGAACAGGCCGATTAAAGATAACATATCGATACTGGCGCGCAAATGCACTAAACCGTGCATGAAAATCCTTGCCAACCCGTTTCACCCAGCTAATCCGAATATCGGCTGGCAAATGTGTATTCACGCCTTCTAGCCAAGATCTTTCAGATCGCTCAACAGGTGTTTCAAAATGAATCACCTGCCCTATCGCATTCACACCCGTATCCGTCCGACCCGCACATACAACTTCAATCGATTCCGCCGCAATCCGACTCAGTGCTCGCTCTACAAAAGCCTGAACTGAATCACAATGATGTTGACGCTGCCAACCACAGTAGTGTTTCCCTAAATACTCGACACCCAACGCCCACTTCATTTATGAAACTACAAGTATTTTTCGATCAATACTTCAGCAATTTGCACGGTATTGGTCGCCGCACCTTTACGCACATTATCGGCAACAACCCATAGATTCAAACCACATTCAACCGTAATATCTTCACGAATACGACCAACATATACTGGATTAGTATCAGCCGCATCCGATA
This sequence comes from Thiomicrospira sp., assembly GCF_014859555.1. GTDB lineage: Bacteria > Pseudomonadota > Gammaproteobacteria > Thiomicrospirales > Thiomicrospiraceae > Thiomicrospira. The sequence goes on from NZ_JACUTY010000012.1 coordinate 32,826, forward strand.
CGGCCGTCGGGTAACCACCATCCACATGTTCATCAATCACCACCAGGCCTGGTGATTTCTGCAATAACTCACGTGCTTGCTGAGCTGTAATTTTTTGTTTTGTTTCGATATGAATGGCTTCACTGTGACCAAAGAAAACAGGGACTCGAACCGCAGTTGGGTTGACTTTAATAGACTCGTCACCAAAAATCTTTTTGGTTTCCCAAACCATTTTCATTTCTTCTTTGGTATAGCCGTTTTCCATAAACACATCAATTTGTGGAATACAGTTAAACGCAATTTGCTTCGGATAAACTTCAATTTCAACTGGCTTAAGATTCATAATGTCAGCTGTTTGCTTAGCCAACTCTTCAATCGCTTCTTTACCCGTTCCTGATACCGCTTGATAGGTAGCCACGTTAATGCGATCAATGCCCACGGCATCATAAATCGGCTTTAGAGCCACCATCATTTGAATGGTTGAGCAATTTGGATTCGCAATTATGCCACGCTTTTTATAACCGGCAATCGCATCAGGGTTCACTTCAGGTACGACTAGAGGGATATCGTCGTCATAACGAAATTGTGAGGTATTATCTACCACAACACATCCTGCTGCAGCGGCTTTCGGGGCATAAATAGCAGACACACTTGCACCGGGTGAAAATAACCCAATCTGAGCTTTTGAGAAATCAAATGTCTCCAGGTCTAATACCTCAACCCACTCACCTTTGAATTCAATTTTTTTGCCTGCAGAGCGACTGCTTGCCAGAAGGTACAGGTTTCCTATCGGAAAATCACGCTCCTCTAGTACTTTTAAAATCGTCTCACCTACGGCACCGGTGGCGCCAACTACTGCGACATCAAATTTTCTCATAAGAAACTCAACCTATCCTTTGCTTTACGCTTTGTTATGCTTTTTTCTCGTCTAAATCCGACTCTTCATCTTTGTTGGAATCCGATTCCTGACCAAACTTTGGCCTCTCAATTTGCGCCGGTTTTTCGTCTTCAACACCTACGATAATACCGCTTTCACTTAACTCTCGGCTTTGGCCAATAAATTTGCCGCCGGTTTCAATAGTTAATTCGCCACTAATTAACTCGCCGACTAACTTGCCCGTTTCTAATATTTCAATACGTTCACAAGCTACTTTACCTTCTAATTTTCCACTTAGAAAAATTGAACGCGCCTTAATTAAACCATTCAAACTGCCGTTCTGGCCAATTGAAATATCGTAACTGGTTTCAACAATACCGTCGATGTGGCCATCAATATGCAGCGCTCCCTGCAAATCGACAATTTCACCGTTTACTGAACATCCCTCAGCAATAATTGTTTTTCCACCTTCTCGACTTGGTTTCTGATCGCCTGACTTAAAGATCCCCATGGTATACCCTCTACTTTATCAAAAATACTATCGTAATCTTCCAACCCCCACTGCACAAACGGTGCGGGATTTAATTTACGCTGAACAAAATTTACTTCATAGTGTAGGTGAGGTCCAGTAGAAACGCCGGTAGATCCAACGCCCCCAATTAAGTCACCCTTATTAACAAACTGGCCTGTTTTGACATTGAGTGTATGCAAATGACCATAAAAGGTTTTAAACCCATAAGCATGACTCAAAATGATGAGGTTGCCATAACCACTACTGCGATGATACCCAGCATATTCAACAACGGCATCGGCCGTTGCTAACACCGGTGCACCTCGTTCACCACGGTAGTCAATACCGTAATGAAATTCACGCGTGCCTCTAACCGGGTGGGTTCGCCAACCATAGCCACTGGTTACCCCTCTAAACACGCCTACAGGGCGTCCATTTGGAATATGATCCAGCATAATTTGCTTTTCAAGCGTGGTTAACTGAGTCAATTTAACTCGCTCAATGATTGGCGAATCTAGTTCGGGCTGTACACCAATCAACTCTTCTAAGCCTTGCAATGTCTGGTCTAAAAACCCGACTTGCTTGATCTTTTCTTCGAGCTCATTAACCAGCAGTGCTTTTTCCTCAACCAGATTAGAGTACTCATTTTGGCGTTCGTCAAGCGCCCTTAAAAAAGACATTTCAGCTTGGCGTTTTAACGTCTGAATTTCTTCGACTTCTTTATTTAGCCACCAAATAGAACCCGCCCCACCGGTAACCACTAAGAAAAAGACGATCAGCAACACCCAGACAAACTTTTTAACAAACTGACTGAACGAGTAATGACGTGCACCGTGCACATCCGTTATCGTAATTGTAAAATGCTGTCTAGAAGACATCTATTATCCTAAGGCCTTAACAACCGCTGATCCCATCTCTGATGTAGATACTTTCTGCATACCTTTCGAATAGATATCACCAGTTCTGAGTCCTTGATCTAAGACTTTACTTACCGCCTGCTCAATCTTAATCGCTAAATCTTCACGCCCCAAGCTGTATCGCAACATCATTGCGGCAGACAAGATAGTTGCCAATGGGTTAGCCAGGTTTTGCCCCGCAATGTCTGGTGCAGAGCCATGACTTGGCTCGTACATGCCTTTGTTGTTTGCATCTAATGACGCGGAAGGTAACATGCCGATTGAACCAGTCAGCATAGACGCTTCGTCTGACAAAATATCACCAAACATATTACCGGTAACAATCACATCAAACTGCTTCGGATTACGCACCAGCTGCATAGCGGCATTATCAACATACATATGTGACAGCTCAACGTCTGGATATTGCTGAGCTAAGTCCGTCATCACCTCACGCCATAACTCCGTCACCTCTAGTACGTTAGCTTTATCGACAGAACATACCTTTTTATTGCGTTTCATCGCCGCTTGAAATGCTACGTGCCCAATACGCTCGATTTCTGACTCTGAATACACATAGGTGTTGTACCCCTGACGTTCACCATTTTCTAGCGTACGGATACCACGTGGTTGACCAAAATAAATCCCGCCCGTTAACTCCCGAACGATCAAAATATCTAAACCGGACACCACTTCGGGCTTAAGTGAAGAAGCATCCGCTAGCTGTGGGTATAAAAACGCTGGACGCAAGTTAGCAAACAACCCCAGCCCTGAACGTAAACCTAACAAGCCTTTTTCAGGGCGCACAGAAATATCAAGTGTTTCCCACTTATAACCGCCGACCGCACCAAGCAGAATGGCGTCAACATCACGCGCCATCTGCATTGTTTCTTCTGGCAAAGGATGGCCGCTGACATCATAAGCCGCGCCCCCTACTAGACCACTAACCATGTCAATATCTAAACCATGATTCGCTTTAAGTGCTTCCAAAACATTGACCGCTTCTGCAACGATTTCTGGGCCAATACCATCACCTGGCAATAACAATACTTTTTGTGTCATTTATACTTTCCTACTAATCTTGATTTATGCGAACAACCACGGTGTTTTTTCACGCATTTTTTGCTCGTATGCCTTTATGTTTTCTGCATGCACTAAGGTTAAGCCAATATCATCCAAGCCATTTAATAAACAATGACGTCTAAAGGCATCAACTTCAAAGTCGATAACCTGTCCAGCTGGCGTCACAATCTGCTGCTGTTCTAAATCGACCGTTAGCTCATATCCTTCTTTAGACTCAACCGCTTTAAACAAATCATCTACTTGCTTTTCAGGCAGAGGAATCGGCAAGATGCCATTTTTAAAACAATTATTGAAAAATATATCTGCAAAGCTGGGCGCAATTACGACATCAAAGCCGTAATCCTTTAAAGCCCAAGGCGCATGTTCACGGCTTGAACCACAACCAAAATTTTCTCGTGCCAATAAAATTTTAGCGCTTTGATAACGTGGCTGGTTCAACACAAAATCTGGATTTAGCGGACGCTGCGAGCTATCCTCTCCGGGTTGCCCCACATCTAAGTAACGCCATTCGTCAAACAGGTTAGGCCCAAATCCGGTGCGTTTAATTGACTTCAAGAATTGTTTAGGAATAATCGCATCCGTATCGACATTTGAGCGATCCAATGGTGCAACAATAGCTGTTAGCTTAGTGAATTGATTCATACTCATAACGACACTCCCATCATTTCGCGCACATCCACAAAATGACCCGCTACCGCTGCAGCGGCCGCCATTTGTGGACTAACTAAGTGAGTACGTCCACCGGCACCTTGACGCCCTTCAAAGTTACGATTCGAAGTAGAGGCACAATGCTTCTGCGGAGGCAAACGATCAGCATTCATCGCTAGACACATTGAGCAACCCGGATTACGCCACTCAAATCCGGCTTCAATAAAGATCTTATCCAAGCCTTCAGCTTCAGCCTGCTGCTTAACTCTGCCCGATCCAGGCACCACCAAGGCTTGCTCAATATTAGGTGAAACTTTACGGCCTTTTACGATATTCGCCGCAGCTCGCAAATCTTCCATACGCGAGTTAGTACATGAACCAATAAATACATAATCTATTGCGATATCTGTAATCGCCATATTAGGTTTTAGCCCCATGTAGTCAAGTGCGCGTCTAATGCCACCAGCCTTAACAGGGTCGGCTTCTTTGGCCGGGTCAGGTACCACGGAATTAACACTGGCTACCATTTCAGGAGATGTTCCCCAGCTCACCTGAGGCTCAATATTTGAGCCATCCAGTTCAATCACCTTGTCAAAAACCGCATCCAAATCAGATTTAAAATTTGACCAATAAGCCACCGCCGCATCCCAATATTCTTCTTTAGGGGCAAAATGTCGACCTTTTACATAATCTATTGTTTTGTCATCTACCGCCACCAGGCCTGCTCTTGCGCCAGCTTCAATCGCCATATTACAAACCGTCATACGTCCTTCAACCGACATATCTCGCATGACCTGACCACCAAATTCAATTGCACAACCATTACCGCCAGCTGTACCAATCTTACCTATAATAGCTAACACCACGTCTTTAGGTCCAACACCTGGTTTTAATACACCGTCGACCCTAACCAACATGTTTTTCATTTTCTTTTGAATTAAGCACTGGGTCGCTAATACATGCTCGACTTCAGACGTACCAATGCCATGCGCCAATGCACCTAAAGCACCATGGGTTGATGTATGAGAATCGCCACACACCACAGTCATACCTGGTAAGGTGGCGCCAGATTCAGGGCCGACAACATGCACGATCCCTTGGCGAACATCGCCCATGCCATATTCAGTAATGCCGAATTCTTTAGTATTGGTTCCCAAAGTTTGAACTTGAATACGCGAGATCGGATCTTTAATGCTCGACACCCCACCTGTCAGCTCAGTAGTTGGCACGTTATGATCGGGGGTAGCCAGGTTTGCTGAAACACGCCACGGCTTACGCTTCGCTAAACGCAGGCCTTCAAAAGCTTGAGGCGAAGTTACTTCATGCAATAATTGCCGATCAATATAGATCAAGGCGGTACCGTCTTCTTCCTGACGAACTACATGCGCATCCCACAACTTGTCATAGAGCGTTTTTGCTAACATTGGTTTTCCGTATCCATTTAATACTTGAACGGACTAAACACATTCCGCCACAAGCTAAAGTCTAAAAAATAGTTTCGAATTATAACATTTTGAAACTTTTACAACGTAGTAAAATATCATCAATTCAAACCAAACCTTGCGAAAAAAAATGAGTTATCAGATCAAAGAAGTATTTTATTCCCTACAGGGCGAAGGTGTACATACTGGGCGGCCGGCTATTTTTTGCAGATTTAGCCAATGTAACTTATGGACAGGCCGTGAACAAGATCGAGATAGTGCGATTTGTTCATTTTGTGACACCGATTTTGTCGGTACAGATGGCCAAAATGGTGGCCGTTTTGCTGATGCCAAGGCGTTAACCCAACACTTATTAAGTTTCTGGCCAAAATCAACCCAAATCCACCCTTTTGTCGTATTAACAGGGGGGGAACCCTTATTACAGGTTGACCAAAACCTGGTAGATGAGCTACACAAATATAAGATTGAAATCGCAATTGAAACCAATGGCACAAAACTCCCTCCAAAAGGAATCGACTGGATATGTGTTAGCCCTAAAGCTGGCGCACCTTGGATTTTGACCGAAGGTGATGAACTTAAATTAGTTTACCCACAGATCGGATTATTGCCCAACCACATCTCAATCACAGGCTTTAACCACTTTTACTTACAACCCATGGATGGAGCAGATCAGGCAAAAAATCTTAAGTCTGCAATAAGTTTCTGTCTTCAACACCCTGAGTGGCGTCTAAGCTTACAGACTCACAAAATAATGAATATTGACTAGAAGTTTAAATCTATGTGGAATCAAAAATTTGACCGAGAAGATTATTTATACGGTACAGAGCCAAACGATTTCTTGCGTGCCGCTTCCCAGAAGCTGACCCCCAATAGCAACATACTTTGCATTGCGGAAGGCGAAGGACGTAACGCCATTTTTTTGGCCAAGCTAGGCCACCAAGTCACCGCAGTCGATGCTTCCGAGATTGGTCTAAACAAAGCCCAGCAACTTGCTAAACAAGAAAACGTAATCATCCAAACCTTAGTCGCCGACCTAGCCGAATTTGACATGGGTCAATCTAAATGGGATGCCATTATTGCCATTTTTTGCCACCTACCCCCCACATTGAGGAAGCAAGTGCATGGCAATATTGTCACGGCACTCAAATCCCATGGCGTTTTTATCGCTGAAGCCTATAGTAAAAAACAACTTGAACACAGCACGGGTGGCCCGAAAGACTTGGATTTATTAATGGATTTAAATGAGGTTAAACTCGAATTGCTCGGCCTAGACTGGTCGCACGCCACAGAAACTCAAAGAGAAATACTAGAAGGCACTGGACACACGGGCATTGGTGAAGTTATTCAACTGATTGGACTAAAAACACACTGACAAAACGTCACTATAATAAATTGCCAGTCTTATCAATCATAATAATGACCCGGCGATTCAATGAGCGTCCGTAGGGCGTATCATTAGGCGCAACGGCATCGTTATCAGCACGCCCCTCAATGTAAACCAATTCCCGATTAACCCCCATATAAATAAAGGTTCGCCCTACAGTGGCCGCACGCGAAGCCGATAACTCCCAGTTTGACGGGTATTGCAATGTATTAATAGGTACACTGTCTGTATAACCTGTAATACGAATAGTCTGACCACGCCCCGCCAAAGTTTCGCCAAGTAACTCCAATTGCAAGCGAGTTCGGTCGTTGATCGTGGCGCGCCCACTTTCAAAAAAGCTGTCAGATTTCAAGGTTATCTTCGTATATTCAGGCGTATCTTCAATTTCAATATCTTTTACATTTACTTGACTCATCGCCCGCTGAATTTCTAGTGTAGTCGCTGGTGGCTTCAGGTCTAACGGATTCAACTCGCTGCCACGGATACTTGCGTCTTGCTCCACCTCTTTAGAAGATTTATCGCCCAACATTGACTGTACAAATGCATCCCTATCACCTGGGTCAACAACCGAAACTAGCCACATCACCAAGAAAAAAACCATCAAAACGGTCATTAAATCGGCTAATGCAATCTTCCAAGAACCGCCATGGGCCCCACCACCTTCATCGTGCCCTCCACCGCGACGACGAGACATATTAAACTCCCTGCCTAGTATTCATTAATTGCTCCGCGGAATATCATATTCTGGCGGAATACGTTGACGCGCAACTTCAACCGCAAGGTTTGGCGATACACCATTTGCATAAGCGGCAATAAAAGCCGCGGTCATTTCGAGTAATGAACGATCCTGTCGATTCATTATTTCCAATGCATGAGTAAAAGGAGCCACCAGTGCAAAGGCAAAAAAGATACCTGCCAAGGTACCAACTAAAGCCGCGCCCACAGATTGGCCGATTAGAGCCACATCCATTTCACCACCCAGCAATGTCATTGTTAAAATTACGCCCATAATCGCCGCCACAATACCAAACCCGGGTAACCAGTCTGCGATTTTGCCGGTAGCTTTGGGTAATTCCATCATCGAATTATAAATACCATCAATTTGATCCAATAAATGATCTTCAAAATGCTGGCTTTGCGGTGGGTTCAACAACAAATAACTAAAATTATCGACAATGAATTTACGCAGTGCTTTATGCTTCATCACCAATGAATAATGACTGAATATCGGACTGACCCCAGGATTCACAACATGCTTTTCGAGCGCTAACATGCCACTGGCACGCGCCGTTCTTGCTAACTCCTCAAGCAATCCAATCGTTTCTGCATACAAACGTTTATTAACCTTATCGCCCGCAAACACACGACCAGCACTCTTAAAAGCTTCAAGCCAAATATACATGGGTGTCGATACCATAAAGGCCCCTATCGCCACACCCAAAATGATGACCAATTCAGAGGGATGCCAAATTGAAGCTAGGTTTCCACCCATTAACTTAAAGCCGCCAAGAAAGCTTAAAAATATAACTAAGATCCCGAGGGGTTTTGCAAAAATACTCATATATAACCATTCACCGAGTTAAGTCATATCCAAGCCGAGCTTGGATAGCAGGTTTTATTTTAATCACTTTTATAAATCAGAACAAAGCAACAGATATGCCATCCTTACTGAGACAAACGTACTTCTGTGACTTTCTTCAAGGTTCTCGGTAGCGGAATACCTCGCTTAGCTCTTTCAGACAGTGCCTCTTCAAGAGCCGTTACACCTAATGTTTTAACGTAATCCCCAGCCACAAAGTCCAATTTTGAACCTGGCTCGCAAGCAAATACAGCTATAACACTCTCGTCTTTGGCTAATTGAATTAGCTTATTGCCTTTACCCTTTGCCAACTCAGGCAGCTCATCCGATAAAAACACTAACAATCTAGGTTCAGACGTAACGATCACCACCCAATTTCCAGCTTTAACACCACAGGGCGCCAACACTTCCGACTTGGCCGGCAGACTTAAAATCGCCTTGCCGGATTTATTTTTTGAAACTAAGTTATCCAAGCTTGTAATAAAACCATAACCCGCCGTAGAAGCCAACACAAACTTCTGTTTGGGATCCCCCATAATTACCTGGGTAACTCGCGCCCCGGCAGGCAAACTTAATCGACCACTTAATGGCTCTCCATGACTTCTTGCCGAAGGTAAACTATGACCCGGCAAGCTATAACTGCGTCCAGTAGAATCAAAAAACACCGCCATTTGCCGACTCTGTCCAAAGGCTTGGGCGGCAAAATCATCGCCTGATTTATAAGCCAGCTGGCGGCCATCTACATCATGCCCTTTTGCGGCCCTGACCCAACCATTATCCGACAACACAACCGTAATTGGTTCAGATGGTAATAAATCTTGTTCGCTCATAGCGCGTGCCGCATCAACCTGAAGCAGAGGTGAGCGACGCTCATCGCCATAGGCTTCTGCGTCAGCCAACAACTCTTTCTTAACCTGGCTTTTAAGCCGTGTTTCACTGGAAAGAATTCGCTCGAGCTTTTGACGCTCGGCTTCCAGCTCGGCTTGCTCACCACGAATCTTCATTTCTTCTAGACGTGCTATGTGACGTAATTTCAGCTCTAGAATCGCTTCCGCCTGAATATCACTTAAACCAAAGCGCTCCATTAAGGCTGGCTTGGGCTTATCTTCTTCACGAATAATTGCAATGACTTCATCAATATTTAAAAAGGCAATTAATAAGCCATCTAAAATATGTAAACGATCCAGTACTTTATCTAATCGATACTGTAAACGGCGGCGCACAGTTTCAACACGATAAGACAACCACTCAAGCAACATACCTCGTAAGTGTTTAACTTGCGGGCGGCCATTTAAACCAATCACATTTAAATTGACCCGATAACTGCGTTCAAGATCGGTACTAGCAAATAAATGCAACATCGTGGCATGTACGTCAATACGCTTAGAACGCAACTCAATCACTAAACGCGTCGGGTTTTCATGATCCGACTCATCTCGCAAATCAACCACCATTGGCAATTTTTTCGCGCGCATTTGATTCGCAATCTGCTCTAAAACTTTAGCCCCAGACACTTGAAACGGCAGCGCATTCACAACCACACTTAAATCGTCTTCAACCTCATAAGCCGCGCGCTGGCGTACTGAGCCATGCCCCGTTGTATAGAGCTGAGCCAACTCTTCTTTTGGTGTAATAATTAAAGCTTCATTCGGATAATCGGGGCCGGGAACAAATTCAAATAACTCGGCATCCGTTAAGTTTGGGTTTTCAATCAAAGCAATGCAGCCGGACACAATTTCGCGCAAATTGTGTGGCGGTATATCGGTAGCCATCCCCACCGCAATTCCTGAGGTACCATTAAGCAATATATGTGGCACTCTAGCTGGTAAAACCAACGGTTCATCCAACGTACCATCAAAGTTGGGCGCCCAATCAACCGTTCCTTGAGCGACTTCATCGAGTAATAGTTGCGCAAACTTAGACAACCTGGATTCGGTGTAACGCATGGCTGCAAACGATTTTGGATCATCGATCGAACCCCAGTTCCCTTGTCCATCAACCAGTGTGTAACGAAATGAAAAATCTTGCGCCATCAACACCATGGCTTCATAACAAGCACTGTCACCGTGTGGATGGAACTTACCTAGCACATCCCCCACAGTACGAGCCGACTTCTTATATTTTGACGTCGCTTTTAAACCCAGCTCTGACATCGCATAGATAATCCGTCGCTGCACCGGCTTTAAGCCATCACCAATATGAGGCAAAGCGCGATCTAAAATCACGTACATGGCGTAATCGAGATAAGCCTTCTCGGTGAAGTGCGCCACGCTTTGCTGCTCCACTCCCTCGTAATTGATGATTTGCTGAGACACACTTACTCCTTAGTCATTTTTCCGATTGCACAACTAACAAATGATTTGGCTTTGGCCCCTGCAGCACCCAAACCTTCCAATGATCCTACTTCAGGATAGCCCATGCTTTTAAGCTGCAATTTTACCTGATCAATTAATTCGTTTTCAGAAGAAAACGAAATTTGGCCTTGTTCAACATCAACCGCAACGTCGGACAAGCCATCCAAAGCGGACAGCTTAGACACAATTGAATGCGCACAACCCCCACATTTTATATTGTCAACTTCTAATCTATGTTGCATAGTAATCACCTTCAATTATTTATTTATTAAGAATCAATCATTATGTCAAATCATAAACCACACTCAAACTCTGAGTATCGCCATAATAAACGAATAACCACCCATCGACCAATTATCTTAAACCATCAAAACCTAAGCTTAGGTTTAACGATGATAAATTTATCTCTGACAGGACTGGGGGCAACTGGTCCCATCAAATTAAACGCCAATGATCTGGTTGAATTGCGTTTAAGTTTGCCATTTTATGACGAGTTTATTGAACTAAAACTCAATGCACGCCTTGTTCACAGCACTCCTGTTCGGGGACAATTTTTGATTGGGGTGGATTTTGACGCCATCAGTTCACACCAGCAACGCATTATTTCAAACTTCATTGATAGTCATGCAAAATCACAACTTTGATTGAAAATAATCCACTTACCTTTACAGCCTCACCATCCCTATTTATTTGCTCAATCTGCTCAATCTGCTCAATCTGCTCAATCTGCTCAA
>NZ_JACUTY010000013.1 GCF_014859555.1 Thiomicrospira sp.
TTATTATAGTCCGCCAACTCATTTATTGCAGATTACAAATATGTAATGCATCGGTCAGCTAAGTGTCAGCTCCTATATTAAATAATAATCCTTAAAATTTGTTCTGTTTATGAACCGCACGATTAACCCCCTAAGAGAATCCGCTATGAGATCTAAAATATCCCTCAAAATCACGTTGCTACTGGGCTTCGCGGCTTTTGTTTTATTTGGATTCTATTATCTAAATAGCGCCCCCCAACAGTCCGACTCTGACTGGCCATTAGTCACGGTCTATAAAAATGCCGGTTGCGGCTGCTGCAATGACTGGATAACCCACCTCAAGCAAAACGGATTCGATGTCAAAGCCCATAATGTCGACAATATGTCGCGCTACAAAGATCAAGCCAAGCTGGGGCCGGGCATGGGGTCCTGCCATACGGCATTTGTGGATGGCTACGCGATTGAAGGCCATGTTCCCGCCCAGGATATCAAACGATTATTAACGCAAAGGCCAGATGTTTCCGGCTTAACCGTCCCGGCCATGCCGATTGGCACACCGGGTATGGAAATTCCCGGTCAACCTGCGCAGGCCTACCAGGTTATTAGCTATAAGGATGGGGAAGTAGTGAATGTATTCAGTGATTATCCGGCTGAACAACCTAACAAGCACTAAAGGCAATAGATTACAAAGTTGTAATTGGGCGGTCAGTAAATCGACAGCCCTTATGTTGTATACTGATTTTGAAATTAAACAGGAGAGGTTTAACGATGCAAACACAAATTTCACGACGCCACTTATTAAGAAGCGCGATGGCAGGCGGTGCCGCCGTAGGTTTATCACCTTGGATGAATCATGCTTGGGCAAACCCGAAAATCACCCAACTGGGTAATGCTCCGACTTTATCAGGCACTGAGTTTGATTTAATCGTCGATGAGACGCCGGTCAATATCACAGGTAAAGACCGCGTGGCGGTCACCATTAACGGCTCGTTGCCTGCACCGACTTTACGCTGGCGTGAAGGCGATACCGTCAAAATTCGCGTCACCAACCGACTCAAACAAGACACCTCGATTCACTGGCACGGCATTATTTTGCCGTTCAATATGGATGGCGTACCTGGCGTGAGTTTTCCTGGCATTAGACCAGGCGAAACCTTTACTTATGAATTCACTCTTGAGCAGGCGGGCACCTATTGGTATCACTCGCATTCCGGCATGCAAGAACAACAAGGTATGTATGGCGCGATTATTGTCGAACCGGCGATACCTGAGCCTATTCAATATGATCGCGAACACGTCATTATGCTGTCGGACTGGACGGATGAAAACCCACACCGCATTATTGAAAAACTCAAAATTAAAGGCCATTACTACAACCGTAATGAACCCACCGTATTTGACTTTTTCCGCGATGTAAAACAGTTAGGTTTTGGTGGCGCGATGCAAAAACGTGACATGTGGAATCAAATGCGCATGTCGCCAACCGACTTAGCCGATATTTCGGGTTATACCTATGAGTTTTTGACCAACGGAACACCGCAAAACGCTAACTGGACAGGGCTATTTAAAGCCGGTGAAACCGTACGTTTACGTTATATCAATGCCGGCGCCGCAAGCATTTTTGATGTGCGCATTCCGGGCTTAAAAATGACGGTAGTGCAAGCCGATGGACAGAATGTTCAACCGGTTGAAGTCGACGAATTTCGTTTTGGCCCCGGTGAAACTTATGATGTGTTAGTCACACCTCAACACCAGGCTTACACACTGTTTGCTCAGTCGATTGATCGCAGTGGGTTTGCACGCGGAACCCTCGCCACTCAAATGGGAATGCAAGCCGAGGTGCCTGAAATGGATCCTGTTCAATGGCTCGAAATGCAAGACATGATGGGGGCGATGGATCACAGTGCACATGGTGATCACGCCGGTCACGATATGGCTGGCGATAGTATGGATCATAGTGGTCACAACATGGCAGGCGCAACCGATAGTCAAGCTGATCATAGTGCGCATGGCGGCCATGACGCTCACGCAGGCCACAATATGACCGAGAATCCCTTAGCCAAACCCAGCCAACAGGTTCGTCATTCAAAACACGAATACGGTGCGAGCGTGGATATGCGAGTTGATACGCCTAGAAACAATTTGGACGATCCAGGGATTGGTTTAAGAAATAACGGCCGTCGCGTCTTAACCTATGCGGATTTACGTACTTTAGGTGGGCCTTTAGATCCACGCCAACCAGAACGTGAAATTGAGTTGCATTTAACCGGCAACATGCACCGTTATATTTGGTCAATTGATGGGGTCGAATATGGTAAATCCGAACCGATTCCGTTTCAGTTTGGTGAACGTATCCGCGTGATTATGCACAACGATACGATGATGACCCACCCTATGCATTTACACGGTATGTGGAGTGAGCTGGAGTCGCCTGACGGTGAGTTTCTAGTCAGAAAACATACCATCAGCGTGCAACCGGCCCAACGTGTTTCATTCTTAGTCACCGCCGATGCACTAGGCCGCTGGGTATGGCATTGCCACATTATGTATCACATGGACACCGGCATGTTTAGAGAAGTTGTTGTGTCATAACTTGCGCAGGCTCTGGATGGATTCGGAGCCTACACCAAGCCTATTAACACTACCTTAAGAAACAAAAGGACATTTAGTATGTTTAAAAAAACACTCATTTACAGCGCCTTACTCAGTATCGGGGTTTTAACAAACCACCAGGCCTGGTCACAACAAGACCCTGAACCCATGGTAGATGATCATGGCTCCATGCAAGGCGGATCGGCTCCGGCCGATGCGCGTGATCCGTTAGATTACAGTGGCGATTTACGTTATAACGATGACGATCTGCAACGTCTGCATTTAATGGATCAGCATGTTTATAAAGCCTTTATGGTTGACCATGTTGAACAGGTTTTTACTGATGATACCAACTACACGGCTTATGAACTTAAAGCCTGGATCGGTAAAGACTATAACAAACTGCAGTTCCAAAGCGAGGGCAGTATTAAGGACGGCGAATTTGAAGCGCACTCCGAACTTTACTGGTCTCACGCGATTGCGGCCTATTGGGACAGTCTAATCGGGGTTCGATTTGATAGCGGCGATCATGAACGTCAATGGCTGGCTTTCGGAGTGCAAGGTTTAGCTCCCTATATGATTGATACCAGTGCCAAAGCTTTTATAGATGAAGACGGACGTGTCGCGGCCAAATTAGAATTTAAATACGAAATGATGTTTACCCAAGATCTTGAACTTGAACCTAAGATTAAAGCCAAGTTATTTAGCAGCAAAGACACCGCGTTTGGCGAAGGCGCTGGCTTAGCCGAATTAAAAGCTGGCTTGCGTTTGAAATATCACATCAAACCTGAGTTTGCACCCTATATTGGCGTGGAATGGAAAGGTCTATTTGGTGAAACCAAAGATTTCGCGAACCAAGCCGGACACGCCACCAGTGAAACCCGTTACATGGTGGGTTTGAGTTTTTGGTATTAACCTGCTGAGCAACAAAACCTCAGCTATTTAGATGCACCAACTTTAGGAGAATTAACATGAACATTTCACGTCGTCAGTTTTTAATCGGCTTAAGCGCCACGGCCTTACCGGGTTTTGCGCTGGCTCAGAATCATGGTCACCAAGGTCACATGTCAAGCCAAGCATCCAGTAATGAACAGGGACATAATCACGGGCATGGCCATCAACATAATCAGACTATGTCACAAGGTGATCATGCGGGACACACACCAGGTATGAGTCATGGCACAACCGTGGGGCGTGAAGGCCGACCACAGGATGTGACACAAACCATTCAGGTTGATATGCACGATCAAAATCGATTCACACCCAATCGGATTGAAATTAAAGCTGGAGAAACCGTGCGTTTTTTCGTGCGTAACATGGGACAAATTAAACATGAGTTTGTAATCGGTACCAAACAAGAGCTACTTGAACATGCTGAAATGATGAAAAACATGCCTCACATGGCCCACAATGACCCTAATATGATTAATTTAAAACCACGTCAACGGGGTGGCGTAGTTTGGCATTTTGACAAACCAGGCACCTATTATTTTGGCTGTTTAGAACCTGGCCATTATGAAGGCGGCATGGTTGGCACCATTGTAGTTAAATAGTTGCAAATAGAACCAGTGGGCGTAAAGTAGTGAAAACGTAACCTTTGTTGCGTTTTCACAAATCAAGGAGAAGTAATATGAAAACAAATGTTGGCGGTTTAGACCGCATGCTTCGAATTGCCGTCGGGCTGGTTTTGATCCTGCTCGCAGCGACACAGACCATCGGTTTATGGGGTTATATTGGGGTCATTCCACTATTAACTGGCGCGTTTCGTTTTTGCCCGGTTTATGTTCCATTTGGGCTTTCAAGTTGCCAAACCGGTAAACCCGAAAAAATTAAGTAACAGCCAATACCAGGCCTGGTGCTTTATTACCAGGCCTGGTGATTTAATCTTCGCGTGTCCAATGCCCGCTTTTGCCGCCTTTCTTTTCTAATAACTGCACTTGATCAATCACCATACCTTTATCTACCGCTTTACACATATCATATAAAGTTAATGCCGCCACACTGGCCGCGGTTAAGGCTTCCATCTCTACCCCAGTTTGGCCCACTAGTTTACAGATGGCGAGGATTTCAACACTTGAGTTTTCAAAGTTCGGCGTTAATTCGACCTTAACCGAAGTCAGCATCAACGGATGACACATAGGGATTAAGTCGGGCGTGCGTTTGGCCGCCATAATGCCGGCAATACGAGCGGTGGCGAGCACATCGCCTTTTTTATGTTTGCCTTCGGCAATCATTGTTAAGGTTTCCGGCAACATGCGAATCACCGCCATCGCCCGCGCTTCACGTTCAGTGTGTTGCTTCTCACTCACGTCCACCATACGTGCTTGGCCTTTTTCGTCTAAATGCGTCAATTCTGCCATGTTATTTTCCTTTTTATTTTTTTAAACCACAGACACACGAGGATTTTATCCCCTCTCCCTCAGTGAGAGGGCTGGGGTGGGGGGTGAGAAAGCTCATAAAATGGCGTCATACCTTGGTACTGGTAAGGTGAACTAAAACTCGTTAAATGAAATATATTCGACCCAATCGCCTTTTTGAATCACGCTATCTTCTGGAATCACCACCAGGCCTGCCGCCCAAACCGTTGAGGTCAATACACCGGAACCTTGCTGCGGATAAATTTGTGCCCAAGTCTTAGCGTGCTGGTTTTGCAAACGCGCACGCACAAATTCACGTCGAAAACCGGGTTTTGACCAATCAAAATCCGCCTGCACCCAAACCGACTGGGGTTCTACCTGAGCTTGTCCTTGCAAACGCATTAAAAAAGGTCGTGCAAATAAATTAAAGGTGGTGAAGGCGGATACTGGATTGCCCGGTAAACCAAGGAATGGCTTGCCTAACACCTCACCATAAGCCAAGGGTTTGCCAGGTTTCATTTTGACCTGCCACATATCAAGCTTACCTAAGCTTTCCACCGCTGGCTTAAGATGATCTTCTTCACCGACCGACACACCGCCAGTAGTGATAATCACATCGCCGAGTTGCGCGGCTTTCTCTAAAGCCGCTTGGGTGGCCGCCAAGGTGTCGGCTACCTGGCCAAGATCAACCCATTCAAAACCGAGCTGCATCACCAAAGCCATTAAGTTGGTATGGTTAGAATTATAAATTTTTCCTGGCTGCGGCGCTGCACCCGGTTCTAAAAGTTCGTCACCGGTAGTAAAGGTTACTAGTTTTAAAGGTTTATAAACCGCAACCTGTGCTTGGCCGACAGACGCAATCAACGCTAAATCCTGCGGACGTAGACGTTGGCCTGGCTCTAAA
Organism: Thiomicrospira sp.; assembly: GCF_014859555.1. Lineage (GTDB taxonomy): Bacteria > Pseudomonadota > Gammaproteobacteria > Thiomicrospirales > Thiomicrospiraceae > Thiomicrospira. The sequence continues at coordinate 5,833 of NZ_JACUTY010000013.1, forward strand.
ATACAAGCGTTTTGCTTAATATCTTCACCACACTGACGAATATTTTGACCGAATGTTGGCATTTGCTCAAACTTAACACCTGCTTCTGAAGTCTCGGCTTGTTCTTGCATTATTACGGCATTCGCACCCGCTGGAATCGGCGCACCGGTAAAAATACGCGCGACACGGCCAGATTCTAACGGCTCGGGGTTGCTGCCCGCCGGAATCCGCTGGCTAATCGGAAGCACCAGGCCTGGTTGTATGTCTTCAGCTCGAACCGCATACCCATCCATCATCGAATTGTCATGTGGCGGTACATTCACGGGCGACACGACTGACTGGGCTAATACACAGCCCAGTGCTTGGCTTAATGGCCGGGTTTCGATCTCCGATTTGGCTTGGGCTTGCGCCACTAGGTAAGCAATCGCTTCATCTACGGTTTTCATAAATTTTTCCACAAAAAAATCCCCGCAATACGGGGAAAATGACAGATTCAATAGGTTTGTTAAACAACTCAAGCCGCTTAATTTGTTAACCGGTTAAGCCAGCCAGCGTTGCATCGCTTGTTCATCACTTAAGCGTGCATCGACCCAGCGTTCACCTTCCGGCGTCCATTCTTTTTTCCAAAAAGGCGCATTGGTTTTTAGATAATCCATAATATAGTGGCTGGCTTCAAATGCATTGTCACGGTGTCGACTGGCGACCGCGACCAAAACAATTTGATCTTTCGGCTGCATTTTTCCGATGCGGTGAATAATCAAACTAGACTCTAAATGCCAGCGTTTGTGCGCTTCCTGACGGATATTTTCGAGCGCTTTTTCGGTCATGCCTGGGTAGTGTTCAAGCTCTAACTGCTGCACATCATCGCCTTCGTTAATATCGCGAACTGTGCCCACAAACGCGACCACCGCACCCACATCGGTATGGTTTTCGCGCAACCAATTCACTTCGGTAGATAAATCGAAGTCTTCAATTTGCACGCGCACAAATGGGTTATTCATTACTTAGCCCCCGGTAACCGGCGGGAAGAACGCAACTTCATCACCGGCTTTGATCGGTGTATCTCGGTTGGCGATATCGTGATTAACCGCGATTTGTACTTGCGCGTTTTCCAACAAAATTTCGCGCCAGTGCTCACCACGCTCAGCTAGATTATGAATAAGCTCACCCACGTTGGCAAACTGTGCTGGAATTTGTTCTTGTGCTTGGCCAAACACTTCGCGAAAACTAGCAAAATATAAAATATTAACCATGTTGATTGCCTCCTTAACCACCTAACGACACCATTTGTCTAAATTCGATATTGTGTACATTTTCATTGAAAAAATGACGCTCCGGCTTTTGCGCAATGGCATCAATAATAATTTGGCGGAGTGTTTCATCACTCACACCAGCACGTATAGGTGAGCGTAAATCTACGCCATCTTCTTGACCTAAGCACAAAGCTAAAAAGCCGCGTGCCGTTAAACGCACGCGGTTGCAGGTTTCACAAAAGTGCTGAGATACGGCTGAAATTACACCAATTTTGGCATCGGTGCCAGCAATTAAATAGTTACGCGCCGGGCCATCGTGTGAGCGTCCGCTCGATGGAATTAAGTCGGTACCAACATGTTCTCGCACCCGCTTCAAAATCTTTTCAGCGGCATAGTGTTGATCCATCATGCTGACGCCGGCGGGCCCAATCGGCATAGTTTCGATAAAACGTACTTCGACACCTTTTCGGATACCGAAATCGACCATCGCTTCAATTTCATCATCGTTGGTGCCTTTCATCACCACCATATTCAACTTAACCGGCTTCATACCCTGTGCCAAGGCTGCATCGATCCCCGCCATCACTTTTTCTAAGTTGCCACCGCGTGTGATGTGTTCAAACTTGTTGGGATTTAATGAATCAATTGATACATTCACACGATTAATACTTTTGGCTAACGCCTCGGCGTGTTTGTCTAAATGATGCGCGTTGCTAGATAATGCAATATCCTCGATCCCAGGAAGCGCCTTCAGACCCGCAGCAAATTCAGCTAAACCTTTACGCACTAAGGGTTCGCCACCAGTTAAACGTACTTTTTTAACACCCAGTTCACTAAACGCTTTAATAATGCGGGTCAGTTCTTCATAAGACAAATACTCGGTATGCTTGCCTTCGGGATGCACGCCTTGTTCCGGCATACAATAACCACAACGATAGTTACACTTGTCGGTGACCGATACCCGAAGGTATTCAATTTTGCGCTGGAATGGATCGATTAATTCTTTCATAATTTGGACTTTTTTAACCGTTAGGTTCAGTTGGCTATAACGGTTGATTATTCTAGATTAGAATTTGCTGAAATGCAATCAATAGAATAAAGCTTTAGAAAAGGATGCAAGCGAGAGTGTAGATTCCTTATATAAATCTAGGGTACTATCCTCATTATCGACCTTAAATAGTGAAAGGGATCCTATGCAAGTCACGCAAAATTCTGGTCAACTGAGCATCATACAAACTAAAGGTTCACTAGATTGGGCCTATCCGCCCATGATATTGGCCAGTACCGCTCGGGTTATGGATAAAGATGTACATTTGTTTTTTACATTTTACGGTTTACGTTGTTTATTAAAAGACACCAAAAGCTTAAAGGTCTCCCCGGTAGGTAATCCCGGCATGCCGATCCATCTTCCGAATGGCCCGGCTGCACTTCGCCAATTTGACTTTCGTCAACTCATGCCGGATCTGATTTGGGGATTACCAGGCATGACAAGCTTTGCCACTTGGGCCTTTAAAAAACAGCTCAAACAACAGGGGCAACTGTCTTTCGAGGAACTACGTGAGTTGTGCTTAGAAATGGGGGTCAAAATGACCGCTTGTGAGATGAGCATTGAATTAATGGGCTGGCGCCACAGTGACTTTATTGATGGCATTGATTACGCTGGGGCGGCGACCTATTTCGCCAACAGCCCAGAGCAACAAAGTTTATTTATTTAGCTATTCTACCGTCACGGATTTAGCTAAATTACGTGGCTGATCGACATCGGTGCCTTTAATTAAAGCGACATGATAAGCCAACAACTGTAAGGCAATGTTAAACGTAATGGGGGCGGTAATACGGCCGACATTCGTCGTGGTTTTAACGACCGTAAAGGTGCCATCCGAACTGGTATCGGATTTTTCATCTTCAAACACAATCATCTGGCCACCACGTGCATTTACTTCTTGTAAGTTAGATTTAAGTTTTTCTAACAAATCATCGTGTGGAGCGATGGCAATCACCGGAATCGATTCGTCAATTAATGCCAGCGGGCCATGTTTGAGTTCACCGGCTGGATAAGCTTCAGCATGAATATAACTGATCTCTTTAAGTTTTAACGCGCCTTCCAACGCAATTGGGTACATAGTGCCCCGGCCCAAAAACAGCGCATTTTGTTTATCTGCAAAGCCATTCGCAATTTGTATGATAATATTTTCATGACTTAACGCGTTTTGCACCAGGCCTGGTAGTTTTTGTAAACCATGCACAATCACGGTTTCACGACTTTCATCCATCGTGCCTTTAACTTTACCCACAGCCGTTAATAACAAAGCCAAAGAAACCAGTTGAGTGGTAAAAGCTTTGGTGCTGGCCACGCCTATTTCTGGACCAGCATGGGTTAAAAATACCAAGTCCGACTCACGAGTCATTGACGACTCTGGCGCATTACAAATGGTTAAAGTGGGAATAGTTAACGCGTATTTTTTAGCGTAGGCTTTAACTTGTTGCAGGGCGGCCAAGGTATCGGCGGTTTCACCGGATTGCGAAATCGTAACAAATAAGGTTTTGTCCTGAATCACCGGATTGCGATAACGATATTCGCTCGCCACTTCGACTTGGCAAGCCAGTTGAATAATATCTTCAAACCAGTATTTCGCCACCAGGCCTGCATGATAACTGGTACCACAAGCAATAATTTGAACTTGCTGAATATCCTTAAATAAAGCTTCGGCTTGGTTGCCAAACGCGTTGACCAGAACATGATCTTGCGTGATTCGACCCTCTAACGTATCAATAATAGATTGCGGCTGCTCAAAAATTTCTTTATGCATATAATGGCGATGCTCGCCCAATTCTACTGCGGCTGAACTCAGGTTCGATACACGAATTTCTCGCTCAACCGCTTCACCAGCTTGGTTATAAATTTGTAACGAGTCGCGTGTAATATCAGCTACATCACCTTCTTCTAAAAAGATCACATTCTGCGTAACCGGAAGCAAAGCCGACACATCTGAGGCGATAAAATATTCCCCAATGCCCACGCCAATGACTAATGGGCTACCCTTACGTGCCGCAATCAAGCGATTCGGCTCGGTGATTGACATCACACCTAAGGCATAAGCACCCTCAAAATGTTGAATCGCGGTTTGTACCGCATTTAATAAATTTGGCTGGTGCTTGAGTTGTTCTGCAATGCAATGCGCCACCACTTCAGTATCGGTTTCGGAGGTAAAGCGATACCCTAGCTCTAACTGCTTCTTTTTAAGTTGCTGATAGTTTTCAATAATGCCATTGTGTACCACCGCCACTTGGTTATTACAAACATGCGGGTGGGCATTATTTTCAGAAGGTACACCGTGTGTGGCCCAGCGGGTATGCGCAATACCCATGTTGCCTGCGAGCTTATGTTCAGCCTCGTCAATTCGTGCTTCTAAGGCTTTAATTTTTCCAAGTGCTCGTTGGCGACTAATTTGGCCCTGCTCGTCTAACACCGCTACCCCGGATGAATCATAACCTCGATACTCTAGGCGTTTTAGGCCTTCAACTAAAATAGGGACAACATTACGTTCAGCTACGCCGCCAACAATTCCGCACATATTTTTTCCTTAACTGCCAAACACAGTGCCGGACAACTTGTCCAGAAGACTGCATTTTCTTATGATTAAATTCTAAGTCATTTTAACATGATATAAGCCCTAATCGCTCAAAGCTGAATGGATTATTCATGGCTTCTTTGACGGTAATAAACGGCATGTCTTGGCCAACCTTTTTGGGTATAGCCAGAATATTGATAAGTGACTTGGCTACCTATTTTGGGCGGGTTATCGCGTAATTGATCCGTCAGCCCACTGCCGAGTTTTAGGTGTTGATTTTGTGCATTCAAACAAATTAATGCCCCAACTTTACCAGTATATTTTCCTTGACCCTCGGTATATCCGATCACTTTGCATTCGGCATCATATTTGGGTTTAACTTTAAGCGAATCATGACTACGACCTACTTGATAACCTACATTTGGGTCTCTTACCACTAAGCCTTCTGCTCCGTTTTTAACCTCTTTTTCTAGACGTGCCTGCAATTGCTCAGCAGAGCTAATCGTGACTTGTGGGATAATGTTCAAATGTGGAATGTCATGCTCGGTTAAATAATTTTCTAACACACCCAAACGGGCCATTAATCCACCGCTGGCTTGCGGCACATCAAAAATGTGATAACCCACTTTTTTCCAGCCATCATGCGGGGTTTGGGTCATCACAACCGACAGAGTAGCTTCAAACTGTTCGCGTCCTATCCAAAGCTCACCATCCAAAGCAAAAGGTGGAAAATCTTGAGTGAACCAGGCAGGGGTTGCCAAATGATTGCCGCCTCGGCTGATTAAATTTTGACCATCCCAATAGGCCCTCACACCATCCAGCTTTTCACTGACCAACCAACCCGCTATTGATTGGTTTTCATAACGCTCTAATGCCATAATTTCAGGTTGCTTAGCCCAGCTGGAAACCAGCGCTAAGTTCAACAAAATGATCAATATAATAGGCATGAGATTCCTTTTAAGCTAATCGCCAATCCTAAGTTTAATCCATTGTTTTTAAACAATAAACACAAACAAAAAACCCCGAATTTAACGGGGCCTTTTGTTTGAATGGAAATAAGGGCAAATAGGGCACCTAGATTAACGCCGAATAAAATTCTGCGGGGCTTAAAGGTTTATAAACGCATCGGCATAATCACATGTTGACAAGACAGGGTTTCAAACTCGGCCGATACTAAACAACTACTGCTGCTGTCTTTCAAGCTCAAGGTGATGCAATCATCTTTAACCGAGTTAATCACATCAAGTAAGTAACTCACATTAAAACCAATTTCAATTTTATCGCCTTGGTAGTCAATCGCCATATCTTCATGCGACTCATCTTGCTCACTATTTTGCGCATGTACGGTCAATAAATTCTGGTCCAATACCATGCGTACGCCTTTAAAGCGCTCGTTAGACAAAATAGCCGAACGTTGCAAAATCGCTTTCAGTAGTTCATGATCCGTTTGCACAAACACATCATTATTCTGCGGAATGACTCGACGATAATCTGGATAACGACCATCAATTAATTTACAGGTAAACACCGTGTCCAAAAACTGTACCGTTAAATAGTTTTTGGCCAATGAAATCTGAATTTCTTCATCTTGATCAACTAAAAGCTTGGTCAATTCCATAATGGCTTTACGCGGCACAATGGCTTGGGTTGGTGTCAACTCACCAAAATCGGCCTCTAGTGCACAGGTTGATAGGCGGTGGCCATCGGTGGCCACTAAACGTAACCCACTCGAACTAATATCGAACAACATACCGTTTAAATAAAACCGTACATCCTGACTGGCCATAGAAAAACTGCAGTGCTGAATCAATTGTTTAAACTGACCCTGCATCAAACGTAATCCGAGTTGGGCTTGCGTTAAGTCTATATGTGGATAATCTGCACCGGGTAAGGTGGAAAGCTTAAAAGAAGAACGTCCCGCTTTAACTGTACAACGAACCTCATCAAATTCAAGCGTGACTAATACACCATCGGGCAAGGATCGCACAATGGTTAATAACTTCTGAGCCGGTAATGTAATATCAAACACCTCACCTTCGACTTGCTCAAGCTCGGTTTGCGAACGCGTTTCAATTTCTAAGTCCGAGCCCGTCACAATCAAAAAGGATTGTGACACTTGAAATAAAAAATTGCCTAAAATGGGCATGGTTTGACGTTTCTCAACCACACCAGCCACGGTTTGAAGGGCTTTTAGGAGGTTTTCACGTTTCAAGGTCAATTTCATCTTAACAGCCTCAAGAAGTTATAATTCGAATTAGTTTGTTAAAGTCTTCATCCATTCGATGATCGGTTTCGCGCAATTCTTTTATTTTGCGAACCGCATGTAATACGGTGGTATGGTCACGACCACCAAAAGCATCGCCAATTTCGGGCAAACTATGATGGGTTAATTCCTTTGCTAAAGCCATCGCTACCTGGCGGGGTCTGGCTACATTGCGAGTACGGCGTTTAGAAAGCATATCGGCCACACGCAACTTAAAATAATCCGCTACGGTTTTTTGTATATTTTCCAGCGTAACCATTTTTTGTTGCAATGCGAGTAGGTCTTTAAGTGCCTCTTTAACCATTTCCACACTCAAAGATCTCTGAGTAAACTGGGCAAAGGCAACGACGCGCTTAAGTGCGCCTTCGAGTTCACGCACATTTCCACGTAAGCGCTTGGCAATAAAAAAAGCCACGTCTTCAGGTAAAGCAAAACCCGCTTCGTTGGCTTTTTTCATTAATATTGCAACCCGCATCTCAAACTCTGGCGGCTCAACCGCTATCGTCAACCCCCAACCAAAGCGTGATTTCAAGCGGTCTTCTAAACCATCCACTTCTTTTGGAAAACGGTCAGAAGTGAGGATAACCTGCTTATTACCTTCTAGCAAGGTATTAAACGTATGGAAAAACTCTTCTTGAGATTGCTCTTTATTCGCAAAAAACTGGATATCATCGATCAATAAAGCATCCAGTGACCGATAAAACCGTTTGAAATCTTCAATTTTATTATGACGCAGTGCGTTGACCATATCGGCTACAAAACTTTCAGAGTGTAAATAAACGACACGAGCCTGTGGGTTTTTTTCAATCAATGCATTACCAATTGCGTGCATTAAATGCGTTTTACCCAAACCGACGCCACCATAAATAAAGAAGGGGTTGTAGCTACCACCAGGGTTATCGGCTACTTGACGTGCCGCGGCGGCGGCGAGTTGGTTAGCTTTACCTTCAACAAAATTGTCAAACGTGTAATTAGGATTAAGTTTGTGCTTAATGGTTTTTTTATTCGGATCAATTTTAGATGATGTTTCTGATTGAATCGGTTGTTGTAAAGGCTGTGGAACCCTTGGTTCTGGCTCAGGTGCTTGGGTATCGTATTCACCGATTTCTAACCGCACCTGAGGTGGGTTATGTGGCACGACCTTATGAACGGCTTCACGAATATTGCTCATCAGCTTACGATTTACCCAATCCAAAATGAAGGGGGTAGGCGCTAATAAACGAATCACGGATTCTTCTTCAATGACTTTTAAAGGGCGTATCCAGCTGTGAAACTGCTGTTCATTTAGATCATTCTCTAAGAACTTTAGACTTTGCGACCACAAATGACTCAAAACACACACTCCTCAAATTAAGCTTGATCGACCAACCCAAAACACTAATAAATTTAGGGCTTAATCTTATATTTGAACCGATTATACCTGTGAATAACTTTTAAAAACAGAGCAGACCTGTGGATAAGTCCATCTGAAACTCTGTGGATAAGTTGGTTTTAAAAGCTTTATATTATTGATATAAATCACAAAATAATTTCACAATATTTATTTTCTGTTAGTTTGAAAACCATCACTTTACTGGCTAAAAGAAAAACAGCATCTTAATGCCTAGCCCAATTAACAACAGACCAAACATCCGTTTTAAGGCTTTAACAGGCAAACGATGGGCTAACTTGGCCCCCAAGTAGGCGGTAAACATACTCATGCTCACAATCGCAATAAAAGCCGGCCAATATACAAATCCTGTAGTGTAGGCTGGCAAGTTATCTACTTTTAAACCGGCCAGCATATAACCAAGCGTTCCCGCTAATGCAATCGGCAAACCAATTGCCGCTGAAGTGGCAATGGCTCTTTGAATCACAAGGTTGTTCCATTGCAAATAAGGGGTTGAAATCGATCCACCGCCAATACCCAACAAAGCCGATAAGCTACCAATACCAAAACCCACACCGTTGAGTGGTAACAAGCCTGGTAAACATCGGTCAGCGTGCGGCTGTTTTCCCCAAATCATATAAAGCGCGGCCAGAATTTCCATCACCCCGAATAACTTAGCTAACCAGAAGGTTGAGAAAAATTGCGAACTCCATGCGCCAATAAATCCGCCCACTAAAATACCCAACAGCATGGCACGTAACACCTTCCACTGAACAGCACGCTCATAATGATGGCTAATAACAGAAGACAAGCCTGTGATCAAAATAGTGGCCAATGAGGTAGCAATGGCGATATGAACAATGTATTCGGACTGTAGAAATATTAAAAATACCGAGCTTAACACTGGCACCAGAATTAAACCGCCACCAATACCTAATAAACCGGCGATTAAACCGGTAACCATGCCAGTTAAAGCATAAATCAGGAGTTCAATAATCATAGTCTTTCTTTGGAGATTTAAATAAAAAAGCCACGCTAGAGCGTGGCTTTTAAAGTCGAAACTTAACGTTTCTTCGGTTCACTAGGCTCGCTGGTTTCACCCGCTTCAATTTTGCGCGTGATATACCACTGCTGAGATACCGATAGAATGTTGTTCATCAACCAGTAAAGTACTAAGCCGGCTGGGAACCACATAAAGAAGAAGGTGAAGATAAAGGGTAAGAGTTTCATTACCTTCTGCTGCATCTCATCCATCATGGCCGTTGGGTTCAACCTTTGCTGAAGCCACATGGTGAGGCCCATTAACACCGGTAAGATGAAGTAAGGATCTTTAGCTGATAAATCTGTAATCCATAAAATCCATTCAGATTGACGCATTTCTACTGAATAGATCAATACCCAATACAAAGCGATAAACACTGGCATTTGTACCAAAATCGGTAAACAACCACCCAGCGGATTGATCTTCTCTTCTTTGTAGAGCTTCATCATTTTTTGCTGGAACAAGGCTTTATCGTCACCGTAGTTTTCTTTTAACTGTTTCAACTTAGGTTGGAACTTACGCAAACGCGCCATCGAACGATAACTGGTTTCCGAAAGCTTGTAAAAAGCTAATTTAATCAGGATCGTCAAGGCAATAATCGACCAACCCCAGTTACCGATGAAGTTATTAATAATATTCAATAACCAAAATAATGGCTCTGCCAAAATGGTGAACATACCGTAATCAATGGTTTTTTCCAGGCCTGGCGCAATCTTTTTAAGGATATTCTGCTCAGTTGGACCAATGTAAATCTGGCTTCGCAACACATCCGACTGACCCGCGTTAATTGTGACACTGGGTTCAACCACGCCAATCGCATAACGACCTTGGTCTAAGGTCTTAGCAAAGTATGTGTTGGTGGCTTGTTGATTGGGTATCGCGGCAGTTAAGAAATAGTGCTGGATCATCGCTGCCCAACCACCTTGAATTTGGTGGTTTTCTAATGCCTGATCACTAATATTACTAAATGAAATCTTATTGTATTTATTACTATCACTGTGGTCATCGTAATAAACCGGACCGGTATAGGTGTACATCATACGAGATGAATAAGGATCATGCGCCGTGCGCACAAACTGTGAATACAAGCTGCCCGACCAGGCCTGGTCGGTGGTATTACGCACATCGTATTCGACATCAATTAGATAAGAACCTTTGGTAAACACATACGTTTTGACGACTTCAATGCCGTCTTCACGCCATACCATTGGAACCCGCAATTGCTCACCGGTTAATTGATAATCACGCTGTTCAACTTGATACACCGCTCGGTGAGTTGGCGCAGGCAAGTCGGCACTACGTGGCACTGCAATGCCATTCTGAGCAAAATAAATTAACGGACCTTGATCGCCCATTAAGTGAAACGGGGTTCCATGGTCATTTGGCATGCCATGTTTCAACATTTTTGCATCACGAATGTCGCCGCCCATCGTATCAATTTCTAGGGCTAAGGTATCGGTTGTGACCCGAATGCGCTGACCCTTTTCAATTTGACTAATCGCCTGGGGCACGGATTGATCTCCAGACTGAGCACTTGGCGCCGTATCGGTTGAAGGCATATTGGCGAACGGTACATCAGACGGACGCTCTGCGTGAATCTCCGCCGTTGAAGTTACTGGTTGCGGCGCACTAAACTTCATCCACTCAAACCAAATCCACATGGCGGTGAAGGCGAGTGCGATCCACCAAAATGCTCTCATATTCATGCTTATTCCTTAACTCTGTTTGTTTTTTAGATTGCTTGTCTGAATCTTATGAATTAAATGCTGAAAACTGCTGGCCAGTGTCAGGCTATCAATATCTTGCATACCCTTGCGCCCCAGCACCACAATATCATACCCGCATAGCGCCAGCTTATGTTGACGAAATGCCTCACGTGCGATTCTTTTAACCCGGTTTCGCCATACTGCACGTGCCAGTTGTTTTTTAGATACAGCTAAACCTAAACGCGGAATAGGTAAGTTATTTGGGCAGACGATTAAAGTCCAATGTCGATTGGCAAATTTTTGCGCATCGGCAAAAACCAGTTGAAAGTCGTTTGGGGAAAGTAGGCGAAGGGATTTAGGGAAATCTTGGTGGCGCAACAAGCAATCTTGTTGCTCACCAGATAAGGCATCCATGCTTACGCAAGGGGCGCTCATTTAACTCTATACAGTCAAACGTGCGCGACCTTTTGCACGACGCGCCGCCAGAATTTTACGGCCATTTTTAGTCGCCATACGAGCACGGAAACCATGGTTGCGCTTGCGCTTGATTATGCTTGGTTGAAATGTACGTTTCATGTCAGTTACCTATTACAAAATTTCGATCGAAAAAAGAGAACAGCGAATTTTAAAGAAGTCAGCTAAAAATTGCAAGTAAATTAACGACAAACGCGTAAATCAATCCCAAAAGCTTGCCAAGCTCAGCCGTTCGAGCTCGTGGTAGAATGGTTTTTTTTATGATTGAAAATGCATGGCGCGTCTTAAAACACTACAACTCACCCAGTTTCGCAACTTACACCAGGCCTGGTTATCGCTTGCGCCTGGTTTAAATGTCATTATAGGCGATAATGCCGCTGGCAAAACCTCGGTGATTGAAGCCTTATGGGTCATGGCCTCAGGCCGGTCATTTAGAACCACTAAACCTCAGCAATTGATTGAAATTAACCATGCTGATATGACGCTTTATTGTGAAGTGGAGCAAGATGGCCACACCCATAAACTTGGTTTACAGCGTAATGCTAACGGCTTAGAACTGCGTCTTGATGGCCAAAGTCTAAAAAATCAAACGGAACTCGCACGTCACTTACCGGTTCAACTTTTAACGCCAGAAAGCCATCGTCTATTAGAGGAAGGCCCCAAAGCGCGTCGTCAGTTTTTAGATTGGGGCTGCTTTTATCACCATCCCAACTTTATCCAAGCCTGGCGGGTTTATCAACGTGCGTTGAAACAGCGTAACCATAGCTTAAAAAAACAATTGCCCAGCGCGCAAACTCGTTTGTGGGATGCGCAGCTAATTGAAACCTCAGAACAAATAAATCATCTAAGGGCTGACTATTTAAACGCGTTAACGCCTTACTTAACCGATTTTATTCAGCACCTTATGCCCGAATTAAGCCGCCAGGTTGATGTGCGTTTTTATCCAGGCTGGCCTGCTAATCAAGCCAGCTATGCGTCTTGCTTAGATGAACATTACTTGCGTGATTGTCAACTAGGTCACACTCAATACGGTTGTCACCGAGCCGATATAAAGTTTCGTATTCAGCAACAAGAACCTTTGGTCAGCTTGTCGCGTGGTCAGCAAAAGCTGTTTGTTTGTGCTTTATTGCTCGCGCAAGCTCAGTATTTACAAACCCAAACACAAAACTCGGTCGTGATGTTAATTGATGATTTGCCGGCCGAATTGGATAGTCAGCATCGCACCACTTTAATGTCATTATTACAAAACCTTGAGATCCAGCATCTAGTGACCACAACGGCGGCCGACTTAATTCCAATCTTAAACCCAGAAAATACGGCTTGTTTTGAAATTCAGCATGGCAAAATTCAGGCCTTGTAAGCCAACCCAAACTTCGCCTACTCAACAAATGCGGAAATTTTGTGGTAGAATCCGAACACTTAATGGCCTGTAAAAAGTAGCTTAACTATGACTGAACAAACGCTATACGATTCTTCTTCGATTAAAGTCCTTAAAGGTCTGGATGCGGTTCGCAAAAGACCGGGGATGTATATTGGTGACACCGATGATGGTTCCGGTTTACACCACATGGTATTCGAGGTGGTTGATAACGCGATAGATGAATCACTCGCAGGCCATTGTGACACGATCAAAGTGATTATTCACACGGATAACTCGGTTTCGGTATCCGATAATGGCCGTGGTATTCCGGTTGATATTCATGAAGAAGGCGTATCGGCCGCCGAAGTTATCATGACGGTATTGCACGCCGGTGGTAAGTTTGACGATAACTCTTATAAGGTATCGGGCGGCTTGCATGGTGTGGGTGTTTCGGTTGTAAACGCCTTATCCGAAGAGCTCCAGTTAACCATCCACCGCAACGGTAAAGTTTGGAAACAAACCTATCATTTAGGTGTGCCTCAAGCACCCATGACGGCGGTGGCTGATTCTGATAAAACTGGCACTGAAATTCGTTTTAAACCCAGCCCAGATATTTTTGCGATTACCGAGTATAACTTTGACTATTTGTTAAAACGTTTACGCGAACTGTCGTTCCTCAACTCGGGTGTGCACATTGAGCTAATTGATAAACGTGATGATCGTTCACAAGTGTTTCAATATGAAGGTGGTATTCACGCCTTTGTTGATTTTATCAACACCAATAAAACACCGATTAACTCAAAAATCTTCCACTTCAGCACAATGCGTGATGACATTACCGTTGAAGTGGCGATGCAATGGTCTGAGTCTTATCAAGAATCGATTTTTTGCTTTACCAATAACATTCCGCAGCGCGACGGTGGCACACATCTATCCGGTTTCCGTGCGGCTTTAACTCGTACCCTGAATAGCTATATTGAAAAAGAAGGTCTGAATAAGAAATTTAAAATCAATGTATCGGGCGACGATGCACGTGAAGGCTTAGCCGCGGTTATCTCGGTAAAAGTACCGGACCCCAAATTCTCATCACAAACCAAAGATAAATTGGTTTCATCTGAAGTCAAAACCGCGGTTGAAACCGCGATGAACGAAAAATTGGCTGAGTATTTACTCGAAAACCCAAGTGAAGCCAAAGCCGTATTCGCCAAAATTGTCGATGCCGCACGTGCCAGAGAAGCGGCACGTAAAGCACGTGAAATGACACGCCGTAAAGGCGCACTCGACATCGCTGGCCTGCCCGGTAAGTTAGCCGACTGCCAAGAAAAAGATCCGGCGCTTAGCGAACTTTACTTGGTGGAGGGTGACTCAGCCGGTGGTTCGGCCAAACAAGGTCGTGACCGTCGTACCCAAGCAATTTTGCCTTTAAAAGGTAAAATCTTAAACGTTGAACGTGCGCGTTTTGACAAAATGATTGCCTCCGCCGAAGTTGGCACCCTGATCACCGCTTTAGGTTGCGGCATTGGGCCAGACGAATACAATATAGCCAAACTCCGTTATCACCGCATTATTATCATGACGGATGCTGACGTCGATGGTTCGCACATTCGTACTTTACTGTTGACTTTCTTTTATCGTCAAACCCCTGAGTTGATTGAAAATGGCTACATTTACATCGCCCAACCTCCTCTTTATAAGGTTAAAAAAGGCAAACAAGAAGCTTATTTAAAAGATGACGCTGAGCTTGAAAGTTATCTACTTAACAGTGCATTAGACGATGCGGCTTTGTGGGTTTCGGATCAAGGGCCAAGCATCAAAGAAGTGGCGCTTGAGCAATTGGCAAAACAATACCTACAGGTTAACCGAGCTATTCGACGTTTGGCGCGTCGTTATAACCAAACATTCCTAGAGTTAATTACCGATGTAACCAACGTTACACCGCCCATGTTAAATGACTTTGATGCCTTAACTGGCTGGGTTAAGCAGGTAGAACCCCGTTTACAGGCGATTGGCGAATTGCAAAAGGTAACCTATCAACTGCAAGTTGAGCCGGCTTTAGAAGGTGAATCTAAATTCCAAATTCGCTTACAACAACGTGAACATGGTACCTTAAGCTCACAAATTTACAGTGAAGAGTTTTTTATGTCGCCTGAATACGGTTTGTTCAGTAAGTTAAGCGATTCTTTGCACGGTTTGTTAGCTAAAAATGCTTATGTACAACGCGGTGAAAAACAGCAAGCGGTTGACTCGTTTAAAGATGCGCTGGATTGGTTACTAAATGAAGCCAAACGCGGTCAAGGCATTCAGCGTTATAAAGGTCTGGGTGAAATGAACCCAGACCAATTGTGGGAAACCACCATGAACCCTGAAACACGTCGTTTGCTGCAAGTTAGAATCCAAGATGCGATTCAAGCCGATCAGGTATTTACTACACTCATGGGTGAACACGTTGAACCAAGACGTGAATTTATCGAGTCGAATGCGCTCAAAGCTGAAAATATTGATGTTTAAGAAATGACGCTCAAATATGGCGTCATTACAAAAAAGTTTTTAATTTAAATCCTGACCAGGCCTGGTCGAATGAATGCAAACCATTCATTTTTTATAATGGAGGCTGTTTATGTCTGTAGTTCATCCTATTGTTACCGTCACCGGTTCATCTGGTGCTGGTACGTCATTTGTAAAGCGTGCGGTAGAAGAAATCTTTAAGCGCGAAAACCTGAATGCTGCGATTATTGAAGGTGATAGTTTTCACAAGTATGATCGCGCTACCATGAAGCAAAAGGTCGCTGAAAGCAAAGAAAATGGTGGCCGTGTGTTAACCCATTTTTCTGAATATGCGAACGAATTTCAAAAACTTGAACAGTTGTTCAGTGAATACCGTTCAACCGGTAGCGGCAAACGTCGTTACTATATCCACAGTGACGACGAAGCAGCCGAGCTAAACGCGCGTTTAGGTACCAACCTAAGCCCGGGTGAGTTTACACCTTGGGAAGCGATTCCTGAAGGTACCGATATCCTATTCTATGAAGGTCTTCATGGTATGGTTCGTCGTGTCAAAACAGAAAAAGGCGACGCTGGATTTTATGATGTCGCTCAGCATGTTGATCTTGGGATTGGCGTATGCCCGGTAGTAAACATTGAATGGATGCAGAAAATTTATCGTGATACTTCTGAGCGTCCATATAGCGTGGGTCAAGTACGCGATATTATTTTAGAGCGTATGGAAGATTATATTGAATATGTCGTGCCACAATTCCACCGCACTCACATCAACTTCCACCGTGTACCTTTAGTTGACACCTCTGACCCCTTCTCTACATTAGAGGATGAAGCGGCACTGGTTCCAGAGCCTAAAAATTCTTTAATGGTAACGCATGTTCGTCATCAGGATATCAACCTACAGTCGATTGCCGATAAGATTCCTGGTGCTTGGTTACAAACCCCAGAAACCTTGGTATACAACTCTGAACACATGGTTTTAGCGATGGATTTATTAATGTCGCCAATCATTCATAACCTAGTAGAGAAAAAACGCGCGGCTCTAGCAAAAGTCTAAGCTTATTATGCGTTTTTAATGTTAAGCCCTGTTTTGGTTAATTGATCAAAATAGGGCTTTTTACATCAAATCCAACCCTTCACTTACGTCTTCCTTTGCTATAATTCATTTTACTTATCCTCACAGAGTCAGCTTTATTAAACGGATGATGCGCCCCCTATTTTTGCTGATATTTATCTTATACAGCAGCCTAAGTTTTGCGCTTAACCAGCGCGATGAAGCTTATTTGTGGGTGGGAACCGAGGTTTTTCCAACCCTAGTTAAATCCATCGTTAGCACACCAAATACCAACCAAGCCATTACGGTCGTCTACCTACAAAACCGTCACCAAGCTGAAGTCGTCGCTCAACAGCTTAAAAAAACCCTGAGTCATCCCATCCACGTCAGAACTCTTGAACAAACATTCACTGCACACGATAGTCAAATTCTATTTATAAGCCACCCAGATCTGCAAACACTCCGGCTAATTGAGTTTGTGGAGCTAAATCAAATTTTAAGTTTTTCCCCTTTTTATCAGGCCGTATCAAAAGGTGCGGATGCCGGTATTGTTGTTAAGGAACAAGTCCGTCCGCAAATCAACCTGAATCAATTACAACGTAAAAACATCGTCTTAAAACCCTTCTTTGTCAGAGTAGCCGAATCCTATGAATAACCAAAACACCCATAGACTAACCGGGAACTTAGGCTTAATTTTTATTGCCTTATCCATCGGCATCATTTTATTGGTATTTGTGTACTTTTATTACGTCCTCCAGCCCCGGCTTCATGAAGAGGCGCATTCACAAGCGAATTTACTTACTCAGTCATTAAGTCGTGAATTGATGCATAAAACTGTGCTGGATGATGCCTTTCTGTTGCAACGAGAAATTGGAAAAATCCTACTTTATAACGATGAAAATCGTCAAAGACCTTTTGTAAAAGGGATTACAATTGAATTCAATCCGGAATTTTTTCCAAATCACAATCGTTCATTACAGCGTGGCGAAAGTAACTGCCAAGACTGTTTTAAAATCGTTACTCCGCTTTATGATCAACAATCGTTAGATCTTTTGGCAAGTGTGACCTACTATGTTAATCCAGAAAATTACGACATATTATTAGACGAAATTTCGCGTAAATTCTTTTTTATTTTAAGCATCCTAGCGATGCTGTTATTTGTGATTTGGTCCGCCACCCAAAAGCTATGGAAAGCCATGCTTGAGTCACAACAAAAACTGTTTGACTCGAACCGTTACAATCAACAAATCCTCAATACTATGCAAGATATGTTGTTCTTAATCGATCATCAAGGGCGCATTTTAGATGCCAATTTATCGGCTCAAAACCAGCTTAAAGTCAGCCTAGAAACCTTACAAAGCCACTTTATTCAAGAGTATTTTCAAACCAGTCAAAAAAACCAAAGACTGTTAAGCCAGCTTAAAATCCTTGCACAAGAAAGTTTAGAAGTTATCTTTCAACTCAACCCAAACGGCAAACACTTTGGGTTGTTATCGGCTTCAAAATTTGATACCCAAGTTGAAAATGACGGCTTAAAAGATACGGCACGTTATTTGTTAGTGATTAAAGATATTGACGCGTTAAAAACCGCAGAGGCCAAACTGGCTTATCAAGCTCAAATGGCGCATGCGAGTCGTTTAAAGTCGCTAGGTGAAATGGCCACCGGAATTGCGCACGAAATTAATCAACCCTTGGCGGTAATCCGTTTAGGTGCCGAAGGCATCAAACACTCATTACAAGCGCAAACCCCACAGGCTTTCGAGGTAGAAATTGCCCAGGATGTGATTGATCAAGTGGATCGTGCTACCCAAATTATTAATAACATGCGCTCGTTTGCTCGATTACAGCCCTCTCCCAAATGTTGGGTTGAACCACAGCATCCACTAAACTCGGCTTTATCTTTTTTCAAAGAACAACTACGAATTAACTCGATTGAACTGGTCGAACAAATTGATACCAGTTGCCCACAAATATTGATTGAAACCCAGAAGTTCGAACAGGTTATTGTTAACTTAATCACCAATGCCCGTCATGCCTTAAGTGCGCTTAAGGACAATAGGACGAAAAAAATTGGAGTCAAACTCAGCTGCGATCATCAGTTTGTAACTATTGTGATTGAAGACAATGGTATTGGCATGGACGAAATGACACGCCAGCATTGTCTCGACCCCTTCTTTACCACCAAAGAAGCCGGAGAGGGCACCGGGCTAGGCTTGTCAATCGTACATAATATTCTGCAAGAATTTAATATTAATCTCGTGATACAATCTGAAATAGGAAAAGGTACGCGTTTTATAATGCAAATTCCCCATAAACTATCTGAGATTCCATCATGAGCACGATATTACTAGTAGATGACGAACCGGCCATTGTTAAAATGTTGAAGTGGCGATTAGAAACAACGGGTTATAAAGTAATCAGTGCCATCTCTGGGATTGAGGCACTAAAAGTGATTCAGCAAACGCCGGTGGATTTTGTGATTACCGATGTACGCATGCCACGCATGGATGGGTTTACCTTAATTACCAAAATTAAAGCCGTGTTAGCCAATATTCCATGCTTAATCATGAGTGGTCACGGTGATATTGATATGACCGGCCAAGCTACACAGGTAGGCGCTTGCGGTTATATTCACAAGCCTATTAAGTTTGAAGAACTCGAAAATTTGATTCACCAGAATCTTGATGTTAAAAGCCATAGCAATGCTTGGGTATAGCGGGCTAATTCGAGTCAGATTTAAGAATAATCCAACGAATCGATTTTGCGTCTATCGCGTTTAGTGGGTCGCCCCGCACCTCTTTCACGATAACCCACCAATGCCATATCTCCGGTAGGTTTACGTTGCAATAACTCTTCCTTTACCAACTCATATAACCCTAAAGCTTGCTCAGCCGAACCACGCCGATCAGATAACACTAATAGCTTTATTTCAACTTTTCGATGCACTTGAGTGATACGCAAAGTATCACCAATTTGCATGGTTTTGCTAGGCTTGGGTTTTTGGCCGTTAATTTCTACTTTACCGCCTTTTACTGCCTCAGAAGCTAAGGCACGCGTTTTGAAAAAGCGCGCGGCCCATAACCATTTATCAATTCGAAGTTTAGATTCATCTGCTTGCATGATTATCTCTGTCACCACCAGGCCTGGTGGTTATTCGTTTAACCAATCTCGGGGGACTAAATAGTCATATAATTTGGCTTCAGCCGTGCCAGGCTCTGGCTGATAGTCGTATTTCCAACTAGCCAGCGGCGGCATCGACATTAAAATCGATTCGGTTCGGCCACCAGTTTGCAACCCAAACAAGGTGCCTCGGTCAAATACCAAATTAAACTCAGCATAACGCCCACGGCGATAAAGTTGGAATTCACGTTCGCGTTCACTATATTCGATGGATTTTCGTTTGGCTACAATCGGACGATAAGCTTGAATAAAGTGATCACCCACCGAACGCATAAATGCAAAACAGGTATCGAAATCCCATTCATTTAAATCATCATAAAATAGTCCACCCACCCCGCGGGTTTCATCACGATGCTTTAGATAAAAGTATTCATCACACCATTGCTTATATTTTGGGTAAACCGCTTCACCAAAAGGATCACAGGCTTGTTTTGAAGTTTGATGCCAATGTTTAACGTCTTCATCAAAAGGGTAATAAGGCGTTAAATCAAACCCACCACCAAACCACCAAACCGGTTCTTCACCCGGCTTTTCAGCCATAAATAAGCGCACATTGGCATGTGAGGTTGGAATATAAGGATTGTTAGGGTGAATCACCAAAGACACACCTAAGGCTTGAAACGAGCGACCGGCCAATTCAGGTCGATGTGCCGTCGCCGAGGCAGGCAAGGTTTTACCACGTACATGAGAAAAATTGACACCGCCTTTTTCAATCACCGCACCGGCTTCCAGCACCCGCGAACGTCCACCACCAGTTAAACCCATTGCGCCTTCTTCACCCTCACGCTCCCAACTATCCACGATAAAGTCTTTGGCGCCATCTTCTGCGGCTAATTGTGCGCAAATGTCGTCTTGTAAGCCAATTAGGTAGGTTTTAACGGCTTCAATCTTGTCTTCAAATTGTGTCATGAGGTTTCCTTAAATCTTATTCTATTGCATGCTTTTAATTATTCGTCTGGACTTTCTGATAGGGTTGGATAGTCAAACCATTCATCCAATTTCGACCAGGCCTGGTGCAAGCCGTCTCTATTTAAAGATGAAAAAAGCTGGGCACTGGCATGGGGATATTCGTCATTTAAGACTTTTTTAACACCCAATAACGCACTGTTGGCGGGGCCTCGCTTAAATTTATCCGACTTGGTTAATAAGATATGAACCGGCAACGCCAGTTGTTTTGTCCAGCCCAGCATCATTAAGTCTAGCGGCTGTAAAGGATGACGCACATCCATCATCAACATCAGCCCTTTTAAGGCTTTGCGTTTTTCAACATACTCCGCTAAACCAGCTTCCCACAATTTTTTCACATTTATATTAACCTTCGCAAAACCATAACCGGGTAAATCTACCAAGTAGCGTGTTTCATCTAAGGTAAAAAAGTTAATCATTTGGGTTCGGCCCGGCGTTTTACTGGTTCGCGCTAAGCTCTTCTGGGACGTTATAACATTGAGGGCGCTAGACTTTCCAGCGTTTGACCGACCCGCAAATGCGACTTCGTAGCCTTCATCTTCGGGGCAGTGTGACAAGTTGGGCGCACTTTTTAAATAGGTGGCCTTTTGGTACAGAGGGTGTTGAGTAATCACGGGTTTTTTACCTTTAACATTAACAGTGAGAAGTATATACTCATACGCCAATCGATTTTTTTAAATCCGCAAAATTGAAGAAAACACTTATGTCTGAAAATAAAAACATGTCCAAGCCTACTCATCGCAAAACACCTACTATCTGGTTAGAGTTTTTAGGTTCAATGAATTTAGCCATTACTTTATTAGTAATGCTCTCCATTGCCTCTGTGATCGGCACGGTTTTACAGCAAAACCAAGTTATACAAGATTATATTATTAAATTTGGGCCTTTTTGGCATGAAGTATACAGTGGTCTAAATCTGTATGACGTTTATGGAGCGGCTTGGTTTATGCTGGTTTTGCTGTTTTTATTAGTTACCACCGGCGTCTGCGTAACTCGTAATACCCCTGTATTTATTAAAGACATGAAACAATTTAGCGAAAAACTCTCACTGAATGCGCTTAAACACCAGCCAAATCACAGCAGTTTTACACTCGACAATTCAATCGACAACGTCAAACAACACGCCATTGAGTCACTCAAACAAGATAGTTTTCGTCACCGTGTTCATCAAAAAGAGGATGGCAGCGTTACCGTAGCGGGTTTAAAAGGTCACTGGAATCGATTGGGTTATTTCTTCAGCCATGTGTCCATCATCATAATTTGTATCGGTGCACTGATGGACAGTAACCTTTATCTCAAATATCACGAATGGACAGGTAGCCTAGTACCCGAAACACGTAATGTAACGTTAAATGATGTTGATCCGAAAGCTTGGTTATCGGCCGACAACTATTCTTACCGTGGTAATGTCAATATTACCGAAGGAAACAGTGCTGACGTATTGTTTCTACCTTATGGGGATGGTTATTTGGTGCAACAGCTGCCGTTTAGAATTGAGGTGACTGACTTCCGTCTGGATTACTATGACAACGGCATGCCCAAGTCTTATGAAAGTGACATTTTGCTTTACGCAGACGACCTAGATGAACCCCTGGTTAAAACCATTGAGGTTAACCACCCACTTTATTATAAAAATTATGCGATTTATCAATCGTCTTATGCTGATGGCGGTTCGAAGATAAACTTTAATGTGCATGCCTTAGCTTCGCCTCACATTAGCAGTTCTGTGGTTGAATCAGCCGTTAACAAAAATGAATCTTTAACCACGCCGGTGGGTCAGTTCCGCATCGAATTTACCGACTTCAAACTCTACAATATTGTGCCTAGAGATGAAGAAGAAGCCGAACTTACCGGGCGTAAAATGCAAAATAACGGGCCAAGTGTCCTGTTTAAAGTGCGTAATGAACAAGGCACGGCTTGGGAATATGAAAACTTCATGATCCCAACCAAACAGGAAGACCGTTGGTTTTATATGAGTGGCGTGCGTACCTCAGTAGCCGATCCTTTCCGTTACTTATTTATTCCAGCCGATACAAACCGTAGCCGAGATCGGTTCTTTAGGTTTTTAGCTTTAGTAAATAATCCACAAGAGCTTGAAACCATATTAGCTAATATGGCGCCAAAGCCAGAAGATATGACTGAGTCGACTTATCAAACTCAATTACGTTTGTTTAGTCAGTTGATTACACTTTATCGTCAAACCGGATTTGATGGTATTGCACGTTTTGTTGAAACGAATGTACCGCAAGATCAACAAGAGCAAGTACTGGGCTTTTATTACGATCAATTAGCCAGCGCATTGCAAATGCTTTATCTGCATATTTTGGATGAAGAAGGAGTGATCAAGGATGATGCGGGCAATATTACCGAAGCCCATCAAATTTGGTTTGAAGATGCGCTTACCTCTATTGCCAGCTTGCATCGATACGGTCCGCCTTTGTATTTTGAATTAACCAATTTTGAACAAATACAGTCAACCGGCCTTCAAATTACAAAATCTCCTGGTAAAGATGTGGTTTATTTTGGTAGCGCGTTGCTTATAATAGGGGTCTTCTTTATGTTTTATGTACGTCAACGCCGTGTTTGGATACACCTCAAAGCAGTCGGCGACAAAACAGAAGTGACAATTGCGGCTAAAGACAATAAGAAGCTGCCGGAAACGGAAGATGAGTTTGAAAAATTCGTGACACAATTTAAAGCATAGGTCGGGCTCTCATGGAAAATATAAGTAAAAATTCAAATTGGCAACGCTTTTCACTTCGTGATTGGCTTTGGACACTCATTGTTATAACTGGAACAGTGGTGGCATGGCTAATCTACAAAGATAATATGGATATCTATGAGGAAGTCATATTGTTCAGTATCGCTTTACCAACGATATGGCTAGGCTGGTATTGGAAAAGTTTCCAAACCCATGCTTATTCTGTTGCCGTTATCAGTTTATTATCAATTTGGTTTTATCAGCTAAACGGTAATATCTATCAAGCCAATGAAGAAGTATTTTTACTTAAATATTTAATTTCAAGCCAAGCAGCCATTATGTGGATGAGCTTTTTAGTCCTATTAGGCACCGTAACTTACTTCTTTGGCCTATTCAAACAATCGGATTTCGTTTATAAAGTCTCTACTTTTATCACCTGGACGGCCGCCACATTAGGTTTTGCCGGGTTAATGGTTCGTTGGTATGAGTCTTATTTAATCAGTTCTGATTATGGTCATATTCCGGTCAGCACCCTGTATGAAGTGTTTATCCTATTTATCTTTATGACGATTCTTATGTACCTTTATTATGAGCAAAAATTCAAAACCCGTGCGATGGGTGGATTTGTGATGCTCGTTATGAGTGCTTCTGTTTTATTTGTACTTTGGTATGTATTTGACCGTCAATCACACGAAATTCAGCCTTTAATTCCAGCCCTACAAAGCTGGTGGATGAAAATTCATGTTCCAGCTAACTTTGTCGGTTATGGCGGCTTTTCGATTGCCTCCATGGTCGGCGTTGCGATGTTAATTCGTCTGAGCCTAGAAAAACGTCGACCACAAAGTCGTTTGTTAACCAGTCTGCCAAGTTTACGAATTATGGACGACATCATGTATCGTTCAATCGCCATCGGTTTTGCGTTTTTTACGGTCGCCACGGTTTTGGGCGCGATGTGGGCCGCTGAAGCTTGGGGTGGGTACTGGTCTTGGGATCCAAAAGAAACCTGGGCTTTAATTGTTTGGCTTAACTATGCGGCTTGGTTGCATATCCGTATGACCAAAGGTTGGCACGGTGCGCCTATGGCTTGGTGGGCAGTCGTTGGCTTATTTATTACCACTTTTGCGTTTTTAGGTGTGAATATCTTCTTGTCCGGTCTTCATTCTTACGGTGAGTTATAAATAAGGAACCAGATATGTTAAGACGCCGATTATTACAACTTGCGGGCTTGGGTTTATTAACAAGCCTGAGTTCACTGAGCTTAGCCAACACTTTAAGTTTAGGTAAAGACTATAAAAAAGTGCCTAATCCACAGTCGATTGAACCGCACAAAAAACAAGTGGTTGAGGTTTTTTATTATGGCTGTTCACACTGCTATAACTTAGAACCGAGTTTGCATGAATGGTTAACAACCAAACCACGTGATGTGCATTTTGAGCGGGTACCGGCGGTCTTAAATAACCCAAACTGG
Organism: Thiomicrospira sp.; assembly: GCF_014859555.1. Taxonomy (GTDB): domain Bacteria; phylum Pseudomonadota; class Gammaproteobacteria; order Thiomicrospirales; family Thiomicrospiraceae; genus Thiomicrospira. Next base: position 30,719 of record NZ_JACUTY010000013.1, read on the forward strand.
ATATTTATGGCCAAGGTGTTTTTAACCGCACAAGAACTGGGGATTATCGAACAATCGCATTTGCCCTTTTTCCATGCATTACACCGTGATAAATTACCCTTGTTTAATTTAGAAGACATTGCCCAATTTCACAGTCAATTTGGCACCACTAAACAAGCCTTTATCGACATGTTTGAATCCTTTAAAGTTGATCAAGCCATGCGTCGAGCGCAGCGTTTAACCCAATCTTATGGGATTGAAGGCGTACCCAGCATGATTGTCAATGGTCAATATCTAACGGATTTAACCATGACAGGTGGCCACGAACCTCTATGGTTAACCGTTAACCAACTTTTAAAACAATAAATTATTGTTTTAATTGCTCACCATGTAACCACCAGGCCTGGTGGTTTTTTACATTGGAAGAATTTATATGCAAGCGGCTAAATTATTTGTTGAGTGTTTAGAAAACGAAGGTGTGGAATACATTTTTGGTATTCCAGGCGAAGAAAACCTCGATATGATGGATGCCTTGCTGGATTCAAAAATCCAATTTATTACTACCCGCCACGAACAAGGTGCCGCTTTTATGGCGGATGTTTATGGTCGTTTAACCGGTAAAGCTGGCGTATGTGTCTCAACCTTAGGGCCAGGCGCAACTAATCTGGTGACCGGTGTAGCGGATGCCAATATGGATAATGCGCCACTGGTTGCGATTGCTGGCCAAGCCGCCACCACTCGTATGCACAAAGAATCACATCAAGTCGTCGATTTGGTGAGTATGTTTAAACCCATCACCAAATACGCCACCCAAATTTTGGAACCTGGCACCATTCCCGAAGTGGTTCGCAAAGCGTTTAAATTAGCGCAAAGCGAAAAACCGGGTGCATGCTTTATCGATTTTCCTGAAAATATCGCCGAAATGCACACTAATGAACGTCCGTTAAGGGTATTTCAAAACCATTTAACCAGCGCTTCTGAAAACTTAATCAAACAAGCCGCCTTAGCGATTCAACAAGCCAAAAATCCACTTATATTAGTGGGTAACGGTGCGGTTCGTGCCAAAGCCGGTGGAGAGGTTTACGCCTTTAGTAAGCAACTTAATATTGCGGTCGTCAATACATTTATGGCAAAAGGCATTGTGCCTTTTTTCAAAAATACGATAGCCATGGGCACCGCCGGATTACAAAAAGGCGATTATGAGAATGGTGGTTTTTCTAAAGCCGATCTTGTGATTTGTATTGGTTTTGATATGGTTGAATACCATCCCCATTTATGGAATCCGAATCGTAATCACAAAATTATTCATATTGACACCTTAGCGGCTGAAGTTGATTCTAGTTATATGCCTGAAATTGAGTTAGTAGGCGACATTGCCCATAATCTACAAGCTCTACGCAGTCTAATTAATTTAGTCAAACCTCAACCGATAGACCATCCGTTACGTGATGCCACCATGCAAGAAATGAATCGCTGTGCAGATAGTCAGGATTGGCCGTTATTGCCACAAAAAATTATTTGGGATCTCAGAACCGCCATGAAATCGACTGATATAGCGATTTGTGATGTGGGCGCACATAAAATGTGGATGGCACGCATGTTTCGTGCTGAAAAACCCAACACTTGCATTATTTCAAACGGCTTTGCCGGTATGGGCATCGCTGTACCAGGTGCAATTGCCGCAAAACTCGCCTTTCCTAACCAGGCTGTGGTCGCCGTAACAGGTGACGCGGGGTTTATGATGAACTCACAAGAAATTGAAACCGCGATGCGCTGTAATGCACCGATTGTTATCTTAATTTGGAACGATAGCCAATACGGCTTAATAGAGTGGAAACAAAAACGCAAATACGGCCGATCTGCCTTTGTAGACTTTAAAAACCCCGACTTTGTTCAGTATGCCCAATCCTTTGGCGCCAACGCGTATCGTATAGAAAGTGCCGATCAATTATTACCAACCTTAGAACTCGCTTTAAAATCACCAACAGTCACAATTATTGATTGCCCGGTAAACTATTCAGAAAACGATCGTTTAACCGAATTACTCGGTAATGTCATTTCTGAAATGCAATCTTAACCAATTGATTTTAGTTTGAAACTTTATTAAGGATAGGATTTTGTTACTTGAGATAAAGGTTGGCGTTGCGACTCTGGAATGCATTGCGGATAGCCAATATACAAAATCCCAACTAACTCAATTTCAGCTGAATTCAAGCCTAATAACTCATACGTTTCGCAAGCATTAATAACCGGACCAGTACTCCACTGAACACCTAAACCTTGTTCCCAGGCGGCTAATTGAAAGTTTTGAATGGCACAAGCGCAAGCCGCATAATCTTCCTTTGATTTTACTGAATCTATACTACGAACTTGACCTAACATAATGATTTGAGGGTTAGCCTTAAATCGATCACAGGCTTTTAAAAATATCGATTTGTGTTCTTCTGTGCCAGGCAAAGCACGTTTATCAGCGCGAAGCTTGGCATAAAGATGCATTAATTTTTGTTGAGTCTGATGACCTATAATATAAAATCGCCAGGGTTGGGTTAAACCATGGTTAGGCGCCCAAATAGCCGCTTCTAAACACTGATTTAACAACTCAGAATCGACTTTACGATCAATGAATTGATAAATTGTACGTCTTTGTTGCGCAAGTTCTAAAAACATAAAAGCCTCATAAAAATAAGTTTAAAGATTGGGCAGCTCGATTGTCTAACAGATAACATTTGAGCGCAAGCCAACAAGTTGGCTAACAAGGTGTGCACAACTGGGGATAAGTTTAAGGTTTCTATAAAACTAAAATGTTATCCACAATTGGTGCACACCTCATACAAACGAAGCACCCCCAGTTCTTAGACAGCTTAATAACAGATCAACCTATTGTTTTATAAATAAAAATTCAGGTTATACGTTTTATTAGCCTACACAATAAAAACAAAGAAAAAGAAAACAAAAAAAACTAAACACTTTATAGGGATAACTTTATGACGCTTAATGAGCTCAAATATATCGTCGCACTAGCCAAACAACGCCATTTTCGTAAAGCGTCAGAAGTTTGTTTTGTCAGCCAACCTACTTTAAGTATTGCGATAAAAAAATTCGAGCAAGAACTAGGTATTACATTATTCGAACGACATAAATCTGAAATTATCATTACACCAGTTGGTGAAGAAATTATCAGACTAGCAGAAGACATTTTGCAAAAAAGCCAACTCATCAAACAAATAGCGCAAGAAGAACAAGGAGACCATAGTGGTGAACTTAGGGTTGGCGCAATTTATACGATTGCCCCATATTTATTGCCTAAATTGATACCCGAGTTTCATCAACTAGCTCCTAAAATTCCGTTTATTCTGCAAGAAAATTACACCGTAAATTTAATCGATAAACTTAGAAATGGTGAATTAGACGTCGCGATTTTATCGCTGCCTTTTAGTGATCCACATATTGAAACTTTAGAACTCTATGAAGAACCGTTTGTGGTGGCTTTACCAAATGATCATCACCTCGCTAACAAATCTAAACTTAGCCTAGTAGATCTTGAACAAGAAACTCTTTTACTGTTAGGTGCCGGACATTGTTTTAGAGATCAGGTAGTCGATGCGTTTCCAAACTTAAATCACTTAAATTTACAAACCAATCAACTCCAACGAACTTTGGAAGGCAGTTCATTAGAAACCATTCGTTTTATGGTTGGTTCTGGAGCCGGTATCACCATTCTGCCTTGCAGTTCGCTTAATACACACGACGCCGACTTATTTACCGTTAAAGAAATAGAGTCAACTCTATTATCTCGCACAGTTGTGTTAGCTTGGCGTAAGAGTTTTCCACGTAAACAAGTTCTAGAAACCTTAAAATTGGCACTTAACAACATTCAAATTGCTTGTACAATAAAGAAACACTAATTGTACGAATTATTATGAAATACACCAAAACTACCTTATTAGCATGTTTATGCATTTTATTTTCTTCTACTTCATCCGCGCAAATGAATACCGAGGATCCTTATGAATCCTTTAATCGTTCAATGTTTGAATTTAACCTAGCATTTCATGATTTAGTAGGGGAACCAGTCGGTAAATCTTATAAAAAATATGTACCTCGACCAGCAAGAACAGGTATTCATAATTTTTTTATAAATTTAAGAATGCCATTAAACATGACAAATAATTTGCTACAAGGCAAAGTTGAACGCGGTTTAGCTGACTTTATGCGGTTTACGATTAACACCGTATTTGGTTTCGGTGGCTTGTTAGATATTGCAACACCGGCTGGTTTACCTTATGAAAAAGAAGATTTTGGCCAAACACTTTATAAATGGGGTTTATGGAAAGAATCCTCTTTTGTTGTGCTTCCAGTTGTGGGTGGTTTCACATTTCGTGAATTAGCTGGAGCAGGCATTGATGCCAGTTACAATCCAACCTATAGCCATATAATCCAAACCGATTTGGAAGGCCGCACTAAAATTTTGGTCGTTGATCAATTTGATAACTATATCCAATTTATGGATTTGATCGATACCGTCAGGGATTCTTATGATCCGTATATTTTTTATCGTGAAAGTTATTTACAATACCGAAATAACTTAATTTATGATGGCAAACCACCTCAACCTGATCTTGATGATTTTGATTTCAATTAATCTATGACTTATAACTCAACCGACACCATTGCATCCATTGCTACCCCACCTGGTCGAGGAGGCGTTGGTATTGTGCGCGTTTCAGGCCCGCTTGTTGCAAGTATTACAAAAAAGATGCTAGGTAGTTTGCCTGAAATTAGAAAAGCGCATTACGGGGCTTTCTACGGCTCTGAAAATCAAATTTTAGATCAAGGAATCGCGCTTTATTTTAAAGCACCGCATTCTTTTACAGGCGAAGACATCCTAGAACTGCAAGCACATGGCGGGCCTATCATTTTGCAATGGTTACTTACGCGTGTAATAGAACTAGGTGCTCGCTTAGCCCAACCGGGTGAGTTTTCTAAACAAGCCTTTTTAAATGATAAATTAGATTTAGCTCAAGCTGAAGCCATTGCCGATCTTATCGAAGCCTCATCGGATCAAGCTGCACGCAGTGCTTTAAAGTCTTTACAAGGCGATTTTTCACATCAAATTGATGACATGGTTGAGGCGTTAATTCAATTGAGGTTATATGTAGAAGCCGCGATTGATTTTCCAGAAGAAGAAATTGATTTTTTATCAGATGGTCACGTTGCCGGTCAAATACAACATTTGTTACAACGCTTAATCGCGATCCAAAAATCAGCGCAACAAGGTGTATTGTTACGAGAAGGTATGTCAGTGGTGATTTTAGGTCGCCCAAATGCCGGTAAATCAAGTTTACTGAATGCCTTATCAGGACGCGAAAGCGCAATCGTAACCGAAATTGCAGGCACCACTCGTGATGTGCTGAAAGAAGAAATTCATATTGATGGTATGCCATTGCATATTTTAGATACCGCCGGTTTACGAGAATCGACCGATCAAGTTGAAAAAATAGGGATTGAACGTGCTTGGAAAGCACTTGAAAACGCTGATCGGGTTTTGGTTGTATTACAAGCGGGTGAAGCAATACATCCTGAAGATAAAGCCATTTTGGATAAGTTGCCACCAAATCTACCGGTTAGTCTAATTCGCAATAAAATTGATTTAGTAGATGCCCAACCAGGCCTGGTGGAAACCGATAATCATACTGAAATTTGGTTATCAGCCAAACATAAAGTGGGTTTAGACAACCTGACATCACATTTAAAACAGGTGATGGGGTTTCAACAGACATCGGAAGGCGTATTTATGGCCAGAAAACGCCATTTAGATGCGATCCAGCAAGCCTTAGACTCGGTGTATAACGCTCAACATCAATTAGAACACTTTGCTGCGGGCGAGCTGGTGGCAGAAGATTTAAGATTAGCCCAAAATGCTTTGTCCGAAATCACCGGACGTTTCAGTTCAGATGATTTATTGGGTCGGATATTTAGCTCATTTTGTATCGGTAAATAAATTGCCAGAATCAACCAGTGGTTAATTGAGGTGCCCTAACGTCAATCAAGGGTTTTTTTAAGTAAATGCGTTTGTAAATAATAAGCCACGCCATCTTCGGCATTCGATTTAGTTTTAGCCGCTTGCGTTAATTGGGTTTTCAAATCAGGGTGCGCGTTATCCATTAGTACTGGATAACCTACCAACTTCAACATATCGACGTCGTTTAAGCCATCACCAAATGCCATTACTTCAGATGGTTTAATATTTTTCTGAAGTAATACTTTTTTTAGCGCTTGGCCTTTCGACACCCCTTTGTTCATAATTTCTAAATAATTTTCAGTGGTAAAGGTAATGTAAAGTTGATCGCCAAACTTGGCGCTTAAGCGTTGCTGAAGTGGCACTAGTTTTTCATGACTGGCATTAAAGTAAAATTTATCAATATGTTGATAATCGATGATATCGAAGTCGGTAACTTGATATTCAAACCCTGAACTATGATGAATTTTAAGTAAAGGTTCATTCGGCTCTTCTACCAACCATAAATCTTGTTGGTAAAGATTACGATGCACTTCGTAACCCGAAGATAAAACCAGAATATCTTTTACTAGCCCTTGTGGAATGTGGTTTTCATAAATCAGTTTGGCTTGTTTATTGTGAACTCGGGCACCATTTGAAGTAATTAAACGGGTTGGAATTTGCAATTGTTGAGCCAACAAATACACATCTTGATAATGCCGACCCGTAGCTAACATGACTTCAACACCGTGTTGATGGAGCTGTCGCAAGGTTTGTTTAGAAACCTCAGAAATAAAGTGATCTGGATTCAATAAGGTACCATCTAGATCTATAACAACCAGTTTTATCATTGGCTTAACCTAAAAATTATAATGAGGGTCACTTTAGCAAAAATTAACTAAATAAGCTGATTTTCGATTTATTTAGTTTGGGTTTTGTTAAGGTATTGAGAATTAAATCATTTGGAGCAACTTTATGCGTTCGATAAAATTAGCTTGGCCTTCCACCGTCTTAATACCGGTCTTTATTCCGGCCGTTCTAGTTATTTTTCTAATGATTGTCGGCACACTCAGTAATCCTGAACTGGCTGGCCAATTATTTTCCCAAACTTTATCTTACGTCACCGTAAATTTTGGTTGGTTTTATATGCTGTCGGTGGCGATTTTTTTAATTTTTATTGTTTCGATTGCATTTACAAGTTGGGGCAATATTAAATTAGGGCCAGATCATGCCGAACCCGAATACAGTTTTCCAGCTTGGTTTGCGATGTTATTTTCAGCCGGTTATGGGATAGCGCTACTATTTTTTGGTGTCGCCGAGCCAGTTTTACATTACGCTTCGCCACCTGAAGGCACAGCGCAAACGGTGGATGCGGCTAAACAAGCCATGCAAATTGCCTTTTTTCATTGGGGTTTTCATATTTGGGCGATTTATGGTTTGGTGGGTTTAACACTAGCTTATTTTGCATTTCGTCATGGCCTCCCGCTTTCAATGCGTTCAACCCTATACCCTTTAATTGGTGAAAAAATTTACGGTCCGATGGGGCACACGGTCGACACGTTTGCTATTTTAGGGACCACTTTTGGTATTGCCACCACCTTAGGGTTATCGGTTTCTCAAATTAACGCCGGTATGAATTATCTCTGGCCCAGTATTCCGCTAGGTGTGACGACTCAAGTAATTACGATTGCGGTGATTACTGGTTTAGCCATTATTTCAGTTTTAGCTGGTATGGATAAAGGCATTAAACGTTTATCTTTAATTAATATTGCATTGGCGATTTCGATTATGGCGTTTGTGTTTATTGTGGGTCCGACGATTTTCATTTTAGAAACTTTTTTGGAAAATACCGGTAGCTACTTAAGTGGCATTGTTGAACGTACTTTCAGCTTACAAGCTTATACATCAAGTGATTGGATCGGTAACTGGACCTTATTTATTTTTGGTTGGACAATTGCTTGGGCGCCGTTTGTTGGTTTGTTTATTGCCAAAATTAGTCGTGGCCGCACCATTCGACAGTTTGTATTGGGTGTTATGTTAGTGCCGACTATGTTTACGTTTTTATGGTTTTCGGTATTTGGCGATACCGCGCTGCATTTTATTATGGTTGAGGGTTACACAAGCTTAATTGACCAAGTCCAGGCGGATCATTCGATTGCCTTGTTCCAGTTGTTCGAAATTTTACCCTTTAGCAGCATTGTTTCATTCTTAGCGGTATTTTTGATTATTACGTTTTTTATTACCTCCGCCGACTCAGGGGCCTTAGTTATTGATTCATTGGCTTCGGGTGGGGCACTTAATACGCCAGTTTGGCAACGTGTATTCTGGGCCGCTTTACTTGGTGTGGTGGCTTCGGTTTTACTGATTGCGGGTGGTTTAAGCGCGTTACAAACCGCTTCGATTGTAAGTGCGTTGCCATTTTCGGTCATTATGTTGATTGCGGCGTTTGGTATGTGGCGTGCGCTAAGGATTGAAACCCATCGTGATTTAAGTTTACAAAATGCCATGCAAGGTGGACGTGCTCATCAATCGGCTAATGTTTGGCGAAAACGTTTGGCGAGTATGGTTGATTTTCCACCGCGTGCCGAGGTGGAAAAGTTCATTATGAATACGGTTTTACCGAGTATGAAGCAGGTCGAAAAAGAACTAAAAACCCAAGATTGGCCAGCCCAAGTGTTTATTGATGAAGATCAATATCGGGTACGTATAGAGGTATTTAAAGCCGATCAGGTTGAGTTTATCTACGAAATTAGATTACGTAACTACACCTTGCCAGGTTATGCCTACCCAGAAATTAATCGAGCAGATGAAGCTGAAGAAACGCATTATTATCGAGCGGAAGTCTTTTTGCGCCGTGGCAGTCAATCGTATGATGTATACGGTTATGAACAAGCCGATTTGATTTCCGATATTTTGGATCATTTTGAACGTTATTTACAATTCCTCCATACTTCTCCAAATATTTTGCCATGGAACATGGAACATCATGTTGATGAAGAATTACCGCCACAACCTTTGAGTCAGGCTGTCAAAGATGAAGAAAAGTAATCGCCAATTAAATAGAGGTTAAATATGTTTGATAAATGGCTTTTGCAACAAATTAGTGACGCGCGTTTAAGGGTTCAGCAAGGCCGTGTGATTGCTTATCCAACCGAGGCGGTTTATGGTTTAGGTTGTGATCCATTAAATCAACAGGCGGTAACACGCCTGTTGGAACTCAAACAACGTCCCCAGTCAAAAGGTTTAATTTTAATTGCGGCTGAAGTACCAGCCTTGGCGAAGTTTTGTAAACTTAACCACCAGGCCTGGTCACAAAAGATTATGGATTCTTGGAAACAATCCGATCAAGCGATCAGTTGGGTGGTGCCTAAAACCGATATTTGTCCTAACTGGATCAGTGGAGATCATGACAGTGTGGCAGTGAGATTAAGTCACCACCCGATTGTGCAGGCCTTGTGTGGTGATGGCGTATTGGTCTCTACCTCAGCCAATCCGGCGACTCAATCACCAGCGAAAAGTTGCCAACAGGTGGCTGAGTATTTTAACGATCAAGTTTGGTGTTTAGACGCGCACTTAGGCGGATTGGAAAATCCATCCCAAATTTGGGATGCACAAACTAACCAACGAATTCGCTAGCCGTTAGGTTTGGGATCGCGTTTTATTTAGCGCGAATTTTGTAGCGTTTATTGATGCGATGTACCATATAAAGCCCGAGCAAACCAAGCCCTAACAGCATTAGTGAGGGTAAGGCCGCTCGTTCATATAAGCCTTCCGAACTTAATTCATATACCCGAATCGCTAAGGTGTCCCAGCCGTAAGGACGTAATAAATACGTGGCGGGTAATTCTTTCATCACATCTACTGCCACCATAAAACCGGCGACCACCAGGCCTGGTTTAAGCATTGGCAAGTACACATGTGAAACTAAGCGTGATGTATTAGCGCCTAAACTGCGGGCGGCTTCGGTCATCGATGGGGTAATGCTATCAAAACTGCTTTCGACTGGCCCATAAGCGACCGCCAAAAACCGCACCATATAAGCCAATAACAACGCAAAAATGCCACTACTTAACCAGATACCTTGGCCGGGCGAAACCAATTCACCAATATCAATAATTAACAACATAATCCCGACCGCCAACACCGAACCTGGCAAGGCATAACCCAAGTTGGCAAACCGAATACCGGTTTTTAGCGGCCAAGATAAGTGGGTTTGTTGGCGTACACTGTTAACGATGACCGCGAGCCCGACCGTTAATATGGCGGCACCAACCGCCAATACAAAGCTGTTGCTAATCCAATCTAAATAACGGGTATCCCATTCTATATCAATGGTGATTAGCGCCCAGAATAGCAGTTGGGCTACTGGTAATACAAAGGCTAATAACACCACACTGCCAACAAAACCAGTAATCAACCAGGCCTGGTGGCCTTTAAGTTTATAAGGGCGTAACGTCATGCGTTTATTTGAATCGTAGCGTGCGCGCCCGCGACTCCAACGTTCAATAAAAATCAGTAAAACCGCTATTCCAAGCAATAAAGTCGATAATTGTGCGGCGGCTTGTAATGATCGGAAATCTTGCCAAACACTGAATATGCCGCTGGTTAGAGTGGAATAATTAAAAATAGCGACGGTACCAAAATCGGCTAGAGTTTCCATTAAGGCCAGCATTACCCCGGCCGCAATTGCCGGACGCGCCATTGGCACAGAAATTCGCCAAAACACACCAAAGCCCGACATACCCAATAAACGTGCACTTTCTACTAGGGTATTGTTTTGGCTATAAAACGCATTACGCGCCAACATATATACATAAGGATAAAGCACTAATGTCATCACCAGCATTATGCCAAGTTTGCCGTCTCGAATGTCGAGGCCATTCCAACCAAATAGCTCACGCAAAAAACTTTGAACCGGGCCAGGAAAGTCGAATAAACCTAAATACACGAAACCCAGCACATAGGCCGGAATGGCAAACGGCAAAAATAACATCCACTCTAATATTTTGCGACCCGGAAATTCGCACATGGTGACAAACCAAGCCAAACTCACACCCAATAAAGTTACACCGATGCCCACGCCTAGTAATAACCAGAGGGTATTGGTGATCATGCTCCACAAAAGGGTTTCGGAAAGGTGTAGCCAAATTTCAGAACTGGGTTCAAACCAAGCGCTTAATATGCGAAGTAGGGGTAGGCTGATTAAGATGATCAGCCCCCACAAAGCGATGTGCCAAAGGGTTTTAGAATTCATGCGCTTATTTTAGTGCGAAACCCATATGGAATGGTGTGTGTTGCTGGTTTTTTATTCATAATTTGCGCGATTGATTAGTATCGTAGCGGTTTGCTGTAATTCGCCCAGACGTTTTAGATTGGTTTGATCTTGTTTAAACGTACCCCAGGATTCAACTTGTGGGTTAGGGGTCACATTTGAATTAGCCGGATATTCACGATTGAGGGCCCCAAAAATTTGTTGAGCGGGTTTTTCAGATAACCACTCGATCAGCTTTAATGCATTATCGCTGTTTTTAGCGTGTTTCAATAAACCCGCGCCAGAGACATTGATGTGTGTGCCCGTAGTGGATTGATTCGCCCAACCTAAACGTAATGGGGTATCTGGGTTTTCAGCCTGCAAACGGCCAAAATAGTAGGTGTTGACCAAACCTATATCACATTGACCGGCTAAAATAGCTTCCATTACATGGGAATCTTTTGATTGAGGTTTGGCGGCTAAATTATTCACCCAGCCGGCTAAAATTTGCTGGGTTTGTTCTTCACCAAGGTGTTCTATTAAAGAAGCCACTAAAGACTTGTTATAAACCGAACCGGATGTGCGTAAACATAAACGCCCTTGCCATTTTGGATCGGCTAAGTCTTCATAACCAATCACTTGCTCGGCGGATACACGGTCTTGATGATAAACCAAGGTACGGGCCCTGACGGATAAGCCGGTCCAGAGTTGTTGCGGATCTTGTAAGTGAGGCGGAATATTACGTTTAATAAGGTCACTGTTCATTGGTTGAAACAATCCTTGATCGGCCGCATACCAAAGGTTACCGACATCGTTGGTAATTAACATATCGGCCGGAGTATTACGGCCTTCGGCCTTTAAACGTTCAACCAAAGCGTTGGCGTTACCGGTTTGAAACTGTACTTTAATGCCGGTTTGGTTAGTAAATTCATCAAATAAGGGTTTAATCAAATGTTCGGCTCGGGCGCTATAAACCACGACTTTACCGGCATCAACTTGTGCTTGATCGGTTTGCTGATCTTGCGAACAGCCAATAATCAGCAAGGAACTGGCAACAAGCATGGCGGATATAATTTTTTTCATGATTAAACCTCATATCATTAGGTTTTTGTAAAAGAGAATTATTAATATTTACATTGCAAAAAAAACGCCTATTAAGGCGCTTTTTAAAAATTAGATCTAGCGTTTAGGCCGCGTTATTGTGTTGCCATTGGGCGTTTCCCAATAAACAGCTTTCCAGCGTGCCGTAACGATCACACATTAACTCCGCTTCGCGGAAAGTGTGGGTGACCAAGATAGCTGAGGTATTCTGTTGTTTTAATAACTGGCGAATTTCAACTGCCAAATGTTCGCTTAAAGTGGTGTCTAAGTTTGAGAAAGGTTCATCAAACAAAATTAAACTAGGGCGTGGCGCTAATGCACGAGCCAAAGCGACACGTTGTTGCTGGCCTCCCGATAATTCATGCGGGTAACGTTGTTCTAAACCTTGTAATTGAATTAACTCAATTAACTCAGCCACGCGAGATTTACGCTCGGTTTTTGATATTTTGTTTAAGCCAAAAGCAATATTTTCTTCTACGGTTAAGTGTGGAAACAAAGCGTTGTCTTGGAACACCATACCGACGCCGCGTTTTTCGGGCGGGATGGTGCATTGGCAACTGGCCAAACAATCATTATTTAGGCAGATTTCGCCTTTTGCAATTTCAACAAAGCCAGCAATGGCGCGTAGTAAAGTACTTTTACCACACCCGCTTGGCCCAAGAATACCGACAATCTCACCCGCGGCAATGTCCAGATTAAACTGGTCCAGTACCGGCGTATGATTGTAAACAACTTGTATGTCGCTGATCTTTAACATTGCTCTGCCATTTGAAAATGATTTCGTTAGTGCAAATGTAAGCTAAATGATATTAATTTGCAATAGCAGTTAGCATTAAAACTCTTTTAGTTTTTATT
>NZ_JACUTY010000132.1 GCF_014859555.1 Thiomicrospira sp.
CCACCAGGCCTGGTTATACAATAAGACAAAACTTTATCGGACAAACTCGATCAATTCTTTCAACAGTATCAACAGTCCGGCCAATACAAACAAAACAGGTGTAAATTTTATCAACTTGCCCCACACGTTAAGTTGTTCTAGGTGCGAGTGTTTAAAAAACCTTAAAAATTCAAAATACCGATAATACTTGTAATAAACAAAAGCATTGAGCTTGCAGCGAATATAAAAATAAAAACCGATGATATTCACCGCAACCAAGGTTAAGAAAATATCGATCTGCGAAAACTGATTTAAGTATTCCCCAACCTGATTAACCACTGTTTTATCATATAGATTAGCCGCAAGCAGGCTGGTTGAAATGAACAACCCGATAAAGGTGATGACAGCCGTTTGCAGTCCTTCTTTATAACGCGCCTTATGCATGCGTTTTTCGTGGTGCGCTTTGGCCGAAGAGATCACGTTTTCAGCAAGTTGCAAATGCTTTTTCAGAACCGGATCATCAAATAATATTGCAAAGGTCTGAAAATAGGCCTTAAAACCGTTCAACTCCTCAAGCAAGTTAGACACACGCAGCATGGATTCACAGTTTTTAGACTTTTTAATGTTACGCTCTGCCAGCTTTATGTAATCCAACAAGCCGCTGGATACTTGTGCGGCATCAAACTGCCCGACCACAATCGGCAACGCGATATCAATTTTTTGATGATGGTGAGCATCGCCATGCACAAGGGTTTTAATCAGGATGTAGAGTGTAGTACGAAGTTGATCAATGACGCCTGCGGTGAGCAAGTCATCATGGCTTGATAGCCGCAAGCCGTTGAATTCAATCACACCGCTATTCACTTCAATCACAAACTCGGCGTCCAACTCTAGGTTTTTGCCTGCCAGCGGATAGGAAACGTTTACACTGCCGTGAATTTGCTGACCCTGTTTTTGAAGCGCCACATCCGCGGTTGCATAATATTCACGCGAAGCCGATTTTTTTACAAAGTATTTTGCGAAAGGAAGGGTGTCAGAGAGATAATCAAGGTGAATGCGCTTGAAATGAATATGTTCCGTATTAACGATTTCAAACGAACCCGCCAAATCATCCGGCAAGCCGATATAACTAAATTCGATTTGCCCGCGATTAGTCGGAATCCAGCCAAACCAGGCCTGCGACAAATCCGACATGGTTATTTCAATAAGCCAATATCACACAACTTCGCTTGTTTAACAAAACGCAATTGATTATTCTGCTCGATCAACGCTAGACCCTTGGTATAAACGCGACCGCCCGAATGCCATGCCACATCCGCTTCGCAATCATTTTGCAAACAGCGTTTTGCTTCGCTTTCCATGCGTTTGTTAGCCTTCACCGACCACAAAAAGTTAGCCAACAACAAGCCAACAACAAGCAACACAACAGCGATAAAAAAAGACATTACAGCCTCCGGATAATTGAATATTTATCATTTTAAAAACGGCCAAGCAGTATAGCAACAAATGCGCCACGTTGCCACCACCAGGCCTGGTGGTTAAATATATTGATTTTTGTTATACCACGCGGATAACAAGTATATCCGATACAACAAGCGCGCGGATGCACCTGCGCCCCAGCCGGTGCCGTTCATGCGGTTTTTCATTCGGGTGAC
>NZ_JACUTY010000133.1 GCF_014859555.1 Thiomicrospira sp.
GCGATAACAGGGATATTTTCATCTATTAACGCTAATGGGCCGTGTTTGAGTTCACCTGCCGGATAGGCTTCGGCATGGATGTAGCTGATTTCTTTTAGTTTTAACGCGGCTTCCATTGCAATTGGGTACATGCTGCCACGCCCTAAGAATATCGCGCTGCTTTTGGTGGAAATATGATTGGCGAGTTCTTTAATGCCATCTTCACTTTGTAACGCTTTTGCCACCAGGCCTGGTAGTGCATGCAGGCCTTTAACGATTAAGGCTTCACGACTAGAGTCTAGGCGTTTTTGGATTTTGCCTATTACGCATAGCAATAAGGCTAAGGCGACTAATTGGGTGGTAAAGGCTTTGGTGGAGGCGACACCAATTTCCGGACCGGCTTGGGTTAGGAAGGTCATGTCTGATTCGCGGGTTAGGCTGGATTCGGCTACGTTGCAGATGGTTAATGTGGGGATGTTTAGGGTTTTGGTGACGTTTTCACCCTCACCCCGACCCTCTCCCATCAAGGGAGAGGGGGAAAAACGGAATTGTTTGATTTGTTGCAGGGCGGCTAGGGTGTCGGCGGTTTCGCCGGATTGGCTTAGTGTGACGAATAGCGTATTGTCTTGCACGACTGGGTTACGGTAGCGGTATTCGCTGGCGACTTCGACCTGACAGGCTAAGCCGATAATATCTTCAAACCAATATTTCGCCACCAGGCCTGCATGATAGCTGGTGCCGCAGGCGATAATTTGGACTTGCTTGATCGTGCTGAAATGCTCTTGCGCTTGATAACCAAAGGCGTTAGCTAATACTTCTGTTTTGGTAACGCGCCCTTCTAGTGTGTCGATAATGGCTTGCGGCTGCTCGAAAATCTCTTTATGCATGTAGTGACGATGCTCACCCAATTCGACTGAAGCGGCGCTTAAGCTGGACTGTTTAACTTCACGCTCAACAGGTTGGCCGTCTACATTATAAATTTCTACGGTCTGCCGTGTGATTTGAGCGGTATCACCCTCTTCCAAGAAGATAAAGTTTTGCGTGACAGGCAATAAAGCCGACACATCGGATGCAATAAAGTGTTCGCCGATACCGATACCGATGACTAAAGGACTGCCTTTGCGTGCGACCACTAGAGTGTCGGGGTTTTGCTTGTCGATTATGGCAAGCGCGTAGGCGCCTTTTAGGGTTTTTATTGTGGTTTGTAGGGCGATGAGTAGGATTGAGTCTTGCGATTCACCCTCCCCCTGCCCCCTCCCATCAAGGGAGGGGGAAAGCAATTGTAAATTTTGGTGAATAGCGTGTGCGATAACTTCGGTATCGGTTTGGGATGTGAAACGATAACCTTGTTCAAGTTGTTCAGTCTTTAGCTGCTGGTAGTTTTCAATAATACCGTTATGAACGATTGCAACACGATTATTACAAATGTGTGGGTGCGCATTGTTTTCGACTGGTGCGCCGTGGGTTGCCCAACGTGTGTGGGCAATACCTATATGGCCGGTGAAGTCTTCAACCTCACCCTGACCCTCGCCCGCTTTAGGCGTTTCTTCGATTCCCATCAAGGGAGAGGGGGATTGGATATGATTTATTTTTTGTTCGAGGTTTTGGATTTTGCCTATTGCGCGGACGCGGCTTAACTGTT
>NZ_JACUTY010000134.1 GCF_014859555.1 Thiomicrospira sp.
ACCACCTCAGCGAATACGGCAATAAATATTTGGTGCCGATGTTTGAGCAGGTGTTTCTCGATCAGTTAGCAAAAGACTAAACCCAGAAGTCAGCTTGCCCGGCACCAGGCCTGGTGGTTTGACAGATTTAGGGCTTAGTGTATTATATGTAATACATGTATTGCATAGGAGGCCTGTTATGTTAACCGTCAGATTAGATGCTGAAATGGAAAGCTTTCTTAATGCTTTGGCTGAGCAAACCCAGCGCCCTAAAAGTTTTTTTGTGAAAAAGGCATTAGAAAACTATAAAGAAGATATGCAGGATTGGTTGGAGGCACAGACTCGTAGCAATTCGCAAGATCGAAACCTGATAAGCATCGAAGAACTGGAAAAAGCGCTTGGGCACTGAACAAAACTATCAGTTGGTTTTTGATTACAAGGTGATTAAAGACCTAAAAAAAATTGACCAGGCCTGGCAGCGTAAAATTCTAGAGGCGATTAAAACAAAGTTGCTGGTGAATCCTTTTATAGGCAAAAAACTCGTCGGTGACTTATCGCCCTATTATCGTTTTCGTGTGGGTAACTATCGCGTGATTTATGAAGTCATTGAGCAGCGTGTTGTGATTAATGTCGTCAAAATTCGTCATCGCAAAGAGGTTTATTCTAAAAGTTAATGACCCTGATCACCTCAGTGAATAGAACAATAAATATCTGGCGCCGATGTTTGAACTCGTATTCCGCGACCAGTTAGCCAAAGACTAACCCAGGCCTTATGTCAGCCCAAAGCCTATTTGCCCATCACCAGGCTTGGTTGCAGTTGCACACAGTGGCAATCATAAAGGGACATACGTTGTTTTATTTTTATGCTGGCCTGAGGTAAACTAAGGAAAAGCTTGAGATTGTTGATATGTCTGAGCAAGTACAATTAGAGCAAGAAATTGGTTAGTATAAAGTCGTTTTTGCTGTACTAGCCGCGATTGATGTGTCGCTGTTAGCGTGGTTTGCTAAAAACTATGATTCGCAGAATGGCGTTTTGTTATTTGCTTGTTTTGTCGCTATTTTGTTTGTTTCTGTCGGTATTGCCTTAATCAATAACAATGTATTTAAATGCCTGAAAAGGCTGAAGGAACTATGATGGAATATTTAGTTGTGATTGCGCTGTTTGCGTTTATTTTTAGCTTGATGTATGTGGTGTACAAGTCTTACCATCAAGATTAGTCAAAATAGTAGAATTACGCTAGTTAGCTTCTTGCAAGCGGGCAAGTCGCATTCATAAAGACACCCCTATTTCACTTTAAGATTCCAGCGGATACGGTAATAAGTATTTAGTGCCGGTATTCCACGATCAGTTAGCAAAAGACTGAGCCCAAGCCTTGTGTACGACTGAAACCCTATACCCACCACCAGGCCTGGTGGATTGTTGTTTTAGTTTTTCAAGCCCTCGGCGACTTGTTCAATCTCTTTAAATTCGGCATACGCCTTGGCTCCTAAAGCATCGGCGTTTTCGTGCAAATATAGATCGGCTTTAAGCTCTTGGTAAATCGGTGTAGCTCGCGCTTTAAAGTCTTGTGAAATCTGTGGGTGGTCAATGACCGTTTGCCAGAAATCGAGTGCCGCGATTTTGGCTTGGTGTT
>NZ_JACUTY010000014.1 GCF_014859555.1 Thiomicrospira sp.
AACACCAAGCCAAAATCGCGGCACTCGATTTCTGGCAAACGGTCATTGACCACCCTCAGATTTCAGAAAGTTTTAAAAACCTCGCCACTCTGCTTTACCAACAACTTAAAAATTAACACCACCAACCACCAGGCCTGGTGCTGGGCTGGACAACAATAATCGGGCTTAGTCTTTGGCTAACTGATCGCGGAACACCTGCTCGAACATCGGCACCAGATATTTATTGCCGTATTCGCTGAGGTGGTCATCGTCGTAATACAAGGGGCGACCGTTGCGAGAACCGTAACAATATTTCTCATCACACAAATACGGCAATGGGTCGAGGATTTTTACCCCGCACTGTTCCGCCGCTTGGTCTTGCGCCTCCCACACCAATTTATGGCGCTCATGATATTCTTCAAGGGTGATTTTGATATCGTCTTTAATGCCAAACATTAAATTTCGTGCCAACGTCTTTGGAACATGAATACCCATTTCGGGAACCGGGCGAACTAAATAAACCGATCTTTGACCAGAGAGCATGCAAGCCGTTTTAACCATTGAATTCCGAAACTGCTCCTGAAACAAAGAATCGTCGCCAAATTTTATTTCCTTATCAAAAAATATCCTTGTCCGCCCTTGTAGCTCAACTGGTTCTTCATTACCGTTTAGAACTGCTCTTGTTAACCTACTAAACAATATTACAGGTTTAAAGTCATTTCTGATTTCTAGTTTTGAAAATACTTGTTCGTTAAATTCGTAGCACCCTTGATTTGTCTCAAATGAATTAAACTTTGCATTTTTTAGAGTTGGACAAGCTGCTTTTGCCCAGTACATCACGCTATATTGAAGTCTCTTTGCCGCTTCAGCGACCCCAGAAAAAGCACTATCAGCATGTGAGTCGCCAACAAGATAAGCACCAACAACTATTGAACTAGACTGGCAATCAATCGGCTCATTAGTTTTACTTGAAACAGAGTAGCATTCAGTCTGCATGGGATTTTTATTATTCGCCTCAGCCGCCGCAATTTCTACCGCTGGTGGCAAACGATTATCAAAAGTAAATAATCGCACACTCACCGCTGCCAAGCCAATCACCAGGCCTGCTAGGGTTATGGCAAAGATTTCTTTGCGCAAGCTGGAGGCGGAGAGATAAGAGCGGGTGGGTACTTCGACCAGGTGGTAGGACAGATGCGCCAATACTAAACTCAATACAATGGCGCCACTGACCCACAACCAGTCGTTTTGCAGGCCTGCAAAATACAGCGCGACCACCAACGGCCAGTGCCATAAATATAATGAATAAGAACGATCACCCAACCATTGCGCCAGCGGATTCACCGTGAATTTAGCTTGGCTTTGATTGGCGAGAATAATCAACACCGTGCCCAGCACCGGCAACAGTGCCCAGCCTGACGGCCATGCGTAGGTGCTGTCTAATAAAACAAACGCAATAACCCAAAGTGCAAAGCCACTCCAAAGCATGGGTTTGGCAAAACGCTGTAGCGCAACCACTTCACGCCCAATTAAAAACGCCAAACCACCGGCGGCCAATTCCCAACCACGAGTCGGCAATAAATAAAACGCCGCTGTGGGTTGCCAGCTACTCGCCACAATACTCAACGCCAACGAAGCGACAAACACCAGCCCTAAACCCCAAAACAGGGTTTTAAGTTGCGGTTTAATTTTCCAAAGAATGATTAAAAAGATCGGGAACAGCAGATAAAACTGCGCTTCGACCGCGAGTGACCAAGTATGCAATAACCATTTTTCGTGCGCGGCGGCATCAAAATAACCGGTTGAACGCCAAAAATGAATATTCGATAAAAAGCCAAGCGAATACGCCGACTGTGAACCCAGCGCTTGATAATCCGGTGTTGGCAGAAAAAACCAACCCAAAGCCAAAAGCACCGTTATCACCACCATGAGCGCCGGCAAAATGCGCCTTGCGCGCGCCATATAAAACTTCCAAATCGAGAAGTTTCCGCGCTCCAGCCCTTTAACAATAATCGCGGTCATTAAAAAACCGGAAATCACGAAGAAAATATCCACCCCAAAAAACCCAGCCCCCAGGCCTGGTAGTTGAAAGTGGAATAACAACACGGCGACAACCGCCCAAGCGCGTAGGCCGTTAATGTCTTCGCGATAAGCAACGGGGGAAGGTAAATGCTGCATACTACTTAGGCCTTGAAAATAAAACCCGAAGTTTAACAAAAAAGTAACCGATAGTTACTTTTAAAAACAACTTTTAGTTACCGAATTTTTATACAAAAGGTAACTTCAGTTGCATGAAAAAAGACTCCGAACTATTTAGTCAACGCTTAACAGAAGCCATGAAAGAGGGGGGTTATCAACCCCGTCCTGTGGTTTTAGAGCGCGAGTTTAACCAGCGATATTGGGGACGACCTGTTTCCGTGCAAGCCATCAGAAAATGGTTAATGGGCGAAGTCATTCCCACGCAAGATAAACTTCAAGTTCTCGCTGAATGGTTAAATGTCGATCCGCATTGGCTAAGGTTTGGTGAGAAGTTGTCGGGGTCGGTGCAACAACAGCGCAAACGCTGGGATGCGAATATGACGCCACAAGAACGCCAGGTTGTGGAAAGCTTTATGAGCCTGCCGCCGGAAAAGCGCAAAATCGTTGGCGAAATCGTGTTCGCGTTTGCGCATTCAACCGCCAAACCTTGACTTATGACAAAGATTGCCATACTGTAAGATGGTGAATTTTATTGGAGAAGATGATGGCGACCATGAATATTTCCCTACCAGATCAAATGAAAAGCTGGGTTGAAGAGTCGGTTCAGTCAGGGCTTTATGCCAATGCATCAGATTATGTACGTGATTTGATTCGCCAGGATCATCAAAAAATGGCCGCGTTACGCCAAGCCTTAATCGAAGGTGAAAACTCTGGTGCAGCAAGTGAATTTGATTTGGAGGCGTTTATCCAAGCCAAAAAACAAACCGCCCAATGAAGATTGAGCTTTCACCCAAGGCGCAGGAGGATTTAAGCGATATTTGGGATTATACCAATCAACAATGGGGTACAGCGCAAGCTGAAATTTATGTTCGCAACATTTGGCACGCCATTGAAAGTTTGAAATGCAGTTATAACCCTTCACAAAATATCGATTTTGTTCGAGCCGATTATTACAAAATACAATCGGGTTCCCACGTCATCTTCTTTAAACAGGCTTCAGAAACACTCACTGTTATTCGTATTCTTCATCAGCAAATGGATATAACGAAACACCTCCCCTAAATCGTAGATTCCATCTCTAAAACTTAAACCACCAGGCCTGGTGCTTGACAATTTTGCCGAGCAAGTTTAATCTGCATGACATCTCTCGGGGTGCGTTTGTGTGTATTTTGTTTCGCGAACGCTGAGAAGGTCTTAGACCTAACCCGCTGAACTTGAACTGGTTAGAACCAGCGTAGGGAAGAGAATCATCTTAATCGGCGTGCTTTATTTCCATCCTTCGCCGTTTCTGAATGCCTCCGGTGCCTACGTGTTCTATGACCAGGCCTGGTGGTTGCAAATCCCCATCAATCCTGATCATTCAACACGACTCAACCGACTTTTCACGCTGTTTTTCTGCCTTTGAATTTAAACCACAGAGACACGAAGATTTTAAAAGCCCTCTCCCTTGATGGGAGAGGGTTGGGTGAGGGTGAGATGGTGCGACTAAAACAGCTCTCCCGCCCCCTAGCCCCCTCCCGCTAGGAGGGGGGACTAAAATGCCTTCGTGTCTCTGTGGTGAATCCATAACCGGAGAAAAACATGACACACAATATCAAACACACCGCCGCGCATAGTGAAATCACCCGCGAGCCGTTACCGGCTTCAAGCAAAACTTATATCAACGGCGAAATTCATCCTAACATTCGGGTGCCAATGCGTGCGATTGCGCTGACCAATGGCGAAACCTTGACGGTTTATGATACCTCCGGCCCTTATACCGATCCGGATGCCAAAATTGATTTAACCCAGGGGATCGAAGCGATTCGTAAAGACTGGATTGCGGCGCGTGGTGATGTTGAGGAATATGAAGGCCGCCAACTTAAGGCGGTGGATAACGGCTATAAACGTGAAAACGATGTGCCCGCCGAACTGTTAGCCGCCGAACAAGGTTTAAGACGCACTCCGCTGCGCGCCAAATCTGGCAAAAACGTGACCCAAATGCATTATGCACGCCAGGGCATTATTACGCCGGAAATGGAATTTATCGCAATCCGCGAAAACCAACGCCGCATGGATGTAATAGATGCGGAACGCGAAGCGCGTTTGGCTGGTGAAAACTTTGGTGCGAATTTGCCGGAACTGATTACACCCGAATTTGTGCGAGATGAAGTCGCGGCCGGGCGTGCGGTGATTCCGTGCAATATCAACCACCCAGAATCGGAACCGATGATTATTGGGCGCAACTTCCTAGTTAAAATTAACGCCAATATCGGCAACTCGGCGATTACATCATCTATTGCCGAAGAAGTCGAAAAAATGGTCTGGTCGACTCGCTGGGGCGGTGATACCGTGATGGATTTATCCACCGGCAAAAACATTCACGCCACGCGCGATTGGATTATCCGCAACGCCCCCGTACCCATCGGTACCGTGCCTTTGTATCAAGCGTTAGAAAAGGTGAATGGCGTGGCCGAAGACCTAACCTGGGAAGTTTATCGCGACACCTTGATTGAACAGGCTGAACAAGGCGTGGACTATTTCACGATTCACGCCGGCGTGTTGTTGCGTTATGTGCCGATGACCGCTAAACGTGTCACTGGCATTGTATCGCGCGGCGGTTCGATTATGGCGAAATGGTGTTTGGCGCATCATAAAGAAAACTTTCTTTATACCCACTTTGAAGACATCTGCCAAATTATGAAAGCTTACGACGTGAGTTTTTCGCTGGGTGATGGTTTACGTCCGGGTTCGATTGCGGATGCGAATGATGAAGCCCAATTATCAGAACTGCAAACCCTGGGTGAACTCACCAAAATTGCCTGGAAACACGATGTGCAAACCATTATCGAAGGCCCCGGTCATGTGCCGATGCATAAAATTAAAGAGAATATGGATTTGCAACTCAAGCTGTGTCACGAAGCACCGTTTTATACGCTTGGCCCATTGACCACCGATATTGCACCAGGTTACGACCATATCACCTCGGCAATTGGCGCGGCGATGATCGGTTGGTACGGCACCGCGATGCTGTGTTATGTCACACCCAAAGAACATTTAGGCTTGCCAAACCGTGAAGATGTAAAAGAAGGTTTGATGGCCTATAAAATTGCCGCCCATGCCGCCGATGTCGCCAAAGGTCATCCAGGTGCACGTCAGCGTGATGACGAAATGAGCAAAGCACGCTTCGAATTCCGCTGGATGGATCAGTTTAATATCGGCCTCGATCCCGAGCGTGCCATGGCTTATCACGACGAAACCTTACCGCGTGATTCGGCCAAAGTGGCGCACTTTTGTTCGATGTGTGGGCCAAAATTCTGCTCGATGAAAATCAGCCAAGAAGTGCGTGATTATGCCGCTCAAATGGGCGTGGATGAAAAAGCCGCGTTAGAACAAGGCATGGCCGAACAAGCACAAACCTTTAAAGAACTCGGTAGCGAAATTTCGGTGCCAGTTGACCAGCTTAACAACCACAAGAAAAAGCAGGCTTAAACCATGAACGATTTGTCCGCCGTTAAAAACGTGGGCATCGCGGGAGCAGGCCTGGTGGGTCGCGTGCTGGCGTTAAATTTGATTCGACGCGGCATTCAAGTGACTTTATTTGAACGTGATTCATCTGGCTCTGCGCCCAATGCCGCCGGTTATACCGCCGCCGGTATGCTTTCGCCTTATGCCGAGTTGGAGTTGATGGATGCCGAGTTATTTCAACTCGGCGTGCGCTCGATTGAACTTTGGCCAGGCCTAGTGGATTGGATGGCGGAACAAGGCTGTGCGGTGGATTTTCAACATCGTGGCAGTTTGGTGTTAGCGCATCATAATGACCGCGCCGACTTGCAACACTTTATGCGTCAATTGATGGATAAATTGCCCAGCGGTTATCAGGTTGAACAACTAAACAACACACGTTTAACTGAGCTAGAACCCGAATTAATGCATCACCACCAGGCCTGGTGGTTGCCAAATGAAGGTCAGGTAGATTCAACCCAGTTTTTTCAGCAAAGCGAACGCCTGCTGAAAAACCATGTGTTAGTGGAGTGGTGCGAAAACACCGAGGTGAAGCAACTGTCGTCTCGCCAAATGAATGGCCAAGTTTTTGACTGGGTGTTCGATTGCCGAGGCTTAGGTGCCAAGCCAGATATTAAAGATTTACGCGGTGTACGGGGTGAGGTGTTTTGGTTAGATGCGCCCGAAGTAAAACTCACGCGGCCGGTACGTTTAATGCACCCGCGTTATCGTATTTATATTGTGCCGCGCGCGAATGGACGTTATGTGATTGGTGCGAGTGAAATCGAAAGTGAAGACCGCAGCCCGATGTCGGTGCGCTCCAGCTTGGAATTATTGTCGGCGGCTTACAGTGTTCATCCGGGGTTTGCTGAAGCACGCATCGTTAATCAACTCACCAATTGCCGCCCAGCCTTAGGTGATAATTTACCGCGCATTGAACAACTGGACGGTTTAACCCGCATCAATGGTTTATATCGCCACGGCTATTTATTCTCACCCGCGATAGTGGAAAAGGCCTTGGCTGATTTAAAGATTTAGTTGAACCACGAAGACACGAAGAACACGAAGAACACGAAGGTTTTAGCCTAGTAGGTCTGATTAGGCTGCAAGCCGTAATCTGACAGCCAGCCGTTGTCGGTTTACGCTAGGCTAAACCGACCTACTCCATGCTGACATTGCAAAGCGGTTGATTTATTTGAGAACCACAAAGACAGGTGAAATATGATTTTACTGATTAACGATAAACCTACAGAAACCAAGGCTCAGACTTTAGCAGGCCTGGTGGTTGAGTTGAATATTGAAGGCGCCTTTGCGTTGGCGTTAAATCAAAACTTTGTACCCAAAAGCCAATACGCCAACACACTTATAAATGAAAACGACCGCATAGAAATCGTCGCCCCCATGCAAGGCGGCTGATTTGGTTTTAAACACAGTATACAAAGTAGGTCAGATTAGGCTGCAAGCCGTAATCTGACAATCATGCGTCAAGAGCATGTTGGATTACGGTCTTCGACCTAATCCAACCTACAAATATTCTGTGTCTTCGTGTCTCAGTGGTGAATAAAAACAGGATAAAACCATGACAACAAACAACCAGGCCTGGTTACTTGCGGATAAACAAATAAACAGCCGATTATTAATCGGTTCGGCCTTGTATCCGTCACCCGATATTATGCGCCAAGCCATTCAAGCCAGCGCTAGCCAAGTGGTGACGGTCTCAATTCGTCGACAGAATTCGGGCGATCAAAGCGGTCAGGCTTTTTGGCAGATTATCCAATCACTCGGTTGTCATATTTTGCCCAATACCGCCGGTTGTCGAAACGCGCAAGAAGCCATTACCACTGCGCAAATGGCACGTGAGATTTTCGGCACCCACTGGATTAAGCTCGAAGTCATCGGTGACGATTACACGCTACAACCGGATCCATTTGATTTGGTAAAAGCCGCACAGGTGTTAATTGAAGATGGCTTTGAAGTGTTCCCTTACGCCAGTGATGATCTGGTTTTGTGTCAGCGATTAGTTGATGTCGGTTGCCGTATTGTGATGCCTTGGGCGTCACCGATTGGTTCGGGCAAAGGTATTATGAACCCTTACAATATGGAATTGATTCGCCAACGCCTGCCCAACACCACCCTGATTGTAGATGCCGGCATCGGCAAACCGTCACACGCGACACAAGCGTTAGAAATGGGCTTTGATGGGGTTTTGCTTAATTCTGCCGTCGCTCTTGCGGATGATCCTGTGAAAATGGCGACTGCATTTAAACACGCCATCGAAGCTGGTCGTTTTGGTTATGAAGCCGGCACCATGCCGCAACGAGACTTCGCCAGCGCCTCCACCCCCGTTTTAGGCACGCCTTTTTGGCATCAAAATCATTGAATGAGTTGGGAATTCATGGTCTTGAAGATGACGAAGTGGTGATTAATCAAGTGAGATTTTACGGCTCGATTTGGGAAGCCCACAACTTAGGCCGTTAGGCTGTGAGTGTTTACGTGAAACGCTGGATCAGCAACCTAATATTAAGCTGAGCTACAAACCGTTTAACGGCGTGCATTTTTATAACAGTGCCTATGTTAAATGTAATGAAAATTTACTCGCATTTCCACCCGTTATTGACTGGGCTAAATTATGAAGCAACCGATTATTCTCAGCATTGCCGGCTCTGACACTTTAGCTGGGGCCGGTCTTCAAGCCGACTTAAAAACCATTCATGCCCTCGGCGGCTATGCGGTCACGGTGACCACCGCGATTACGGCGCAGAATTTTGCGGGTGTACAAGCAGTTTACCCCTTGCCGTCCGATCAGGTAGCGGCGCAATTAGACAGTTTGTTATCCAATGTTCAGATTGATGCCATTAAAATTGGTCAACTGGCGAGTGCTAAAATTATTCAGGTGCTTAGCCAATCACTGCAAGGCCTGCATTGCCCGATTGTGCTAGACCCGGTTTTAGTCAGTTCTAGTGGTCAAGCTTTATTATCCGAATCGGCACATTCAACCCTGATTAAACAGCTACTTCCGTTAGCCAGCATCATTACCCCCAATATCCCCGAGGTGAATACCTTGCTCGGCACGGATTTTAAAGGGCTGGCCAATCAAATGGCCGATATTGGGCGTGCTTTTTTTGCCCTGGGTGTGCAAGCGGTATTGGTTAAAGGCGGCCACAGTTTGGATGATCAGGCGGTCGATTATTTGTTACTACCCAATCAAGCGCCGCAAGCTTTTTCATCGCCTCGTATCGCAAATTTGCATGTAAAAGGCACTGGTTGTGCTTTGTCTTCTGCGCTCGCTTTTTATCTTTCACAAGGTAATAGTTTAGAGAAAGCCGTCGAGCAAGCAAAGGCATTTTTATTTCAACATTTAGCCCAGGCACACTTTGCACAACTCAACCAACCTGTTGATTCGCCTCGTTTAATTAACCCTTCTTTATCGGGTTAATGCCTTGCTTGTTTTAATTAAGGTTTAGTGACACAATCCATAAGCCTATTCGAAAAAATAAGGAGCAGATTATGGCGAGCATTACCCTCAAAGGCCAACCGATCAAAACGCTTGGCGACTTACCTGCAACGGGCACTCTTGCCCCAAATTTCACCCTCACAAAATCCGATTTAAGCGACACCAATCTTGCCGATTTTGCTGGCAAAAAGCTGGTTCTTAATATTTTCCCTAGTATTGATACCGGTGTATGTGCAGCCTCAGTTCGCCGTTTTAATGAACTTGCCTCCAAAGTTAAGGATGTGAATGTATTATGTATTTCGGCGGATCTACCCTTTGCCCAACAACGTTTTTGTGGTGCTGAAGGTTTAGAGCAGGTTATTAACCTGTCGAGTTTTCGTCATGCCACCTTTGGTGAAAGCTATGGCTTAACTATTAGCACGGGGCCATTACAAGGTTTATTGTCGCGTGCGGTGGTGATTGTGGATGCCAACGGCCAGGTTTGTTATACCGAACAAGTACCAGAAATTGCCCAAGAACCGGATTACGACGCCGCACTAGATGCATTAAAACGCTGTTAAGTCATATCAACCTAACAACCAGGCCGGGTTGTTTCCCTATGGAAAAAGTATTTTTATATTCAAGGGATTATCATCCATATGAGAAATAGTTAGGATAATCATGACAACACAAGGAAGCGGCGTTTTATGTTAACAAATCAAGCAAATCAATACGGCGTCGTTCAGATTGCTCTGCATTGGTTAATTGCGCTGACAATATTCGGTTTGTTCGGCCTGGGTCTTTGGATGGTGGAGTTAACCTACTATAGTTCATGGTATCTAACCGCGCCAGATATACACCGCAGCATTGGTGTGATTGTGGTGAGTTTGATGATCTTACGTTTGTTATGGCGTTTGGCCAATCCAAAGGTTGTGCCACTTGCAACCCACAAAACCTGGGAACGAAAGCTGGCACATGTTACGCACGCTTTGATGTATGTGTTAATCCTGCTATTGGGTATTTCAGGTTATATGATTACCACCGCTAAAGGCCAAGCCTTGCAGGTATTTGATTGGTTTTCGATTCCAGCGATTTCGTTTGGCATCGAATATCAAGAAGACATTGCGGGTGACTTGCATGAGATCTTTGCTTGGAGTTTGATTGGGCTGGCCGTGTTACATATTGCTGGTGCATTAAAACACCACTTTGTGGTCCGGGATAACACGCTAAAACGCATGCTTCCATAACTATTTTTCTACTCAGGAGCGTAAAATGAAAACGTTTAAATATTTATTAGCTGGCTTATCTTTAGCCTTAGTTTTTCCGATCGCACAGGCTAAACCTGTTACTTATGATATTGATGTACCGGGTATGCATGCTTCGATCAACTTCAAAGTTAACCATTTAGGTTACAGCTGGTTAGTGGGTCGTTTTGACAAGTTTGAAGGTCATTTTGTACATGACGCCAAAAACCCAAAAAATGAAAAGGTTGAAGTTACGATTGATACACGTAGTGTGAATTCTAACCACGCCGAACGTGATAAACACTTACGCAGCGATGACTTTTTAAATGTAAGCAAACACCCAGAAGCCAAATTTGTCAGCACCAGCGTAACTAACCAAAAAGACGGCACTAAGCTTATCAAAGGTGACTTTACTTTAAATGGCGTAACCAAGCCGATTGAAATCGTTGCCAACAAGATGGGTGAAGGCGACGATCCATGGGGTGGTTACCGTGCGGGCTTTGAAGGCACCGCTGAAATTACGATGAAAGACTTTGGTTTTAAGATGGATTTAGGTCCAGCTTCAGCTAAAGCTTATCTTGATCTTCATGTAGAAGGCATCCGTCGTTAATTTATTTTGAACGAGCCATGATTTAAAGCCGGGGTTTGTCCCGGCTTTTTTGTAGCGTCACGTTAGGTTTAATTTATCGGCTATAATGAGGGGTTACTATTTACCGAAAAAGAGCTATATGAGCCAAGCGATTAAACAACTTCAGTTACGTTATCACAACACCGAAGATCGGATTTTACTCACGATTGCGACCCCCACTAATCAGGTTATGAAGGCTTGGATTACACGTCGTTATGTCAAAATTTTGTTGCCTGCGTTACAGGGTTTAAATCCAGAAACGCTTAAACCGATAGTCGAAATGACTGACAATTTATCGCGTGAAGACCTCAACTACAAATTGGAAAACCAATTTAACGAACCCGAAAACCCTCGATATCCACTGGGCGAAGATCCGATTATTTTGAATAGCCTACGATTTGTCAAACAAGATGTGCCGATGCCGCGCTTAGCATTGGAACCGAAAGGCGGATCGGGCATTTTATTGAACCTTTACCCGCCGTTTGTGCGTGCGTTACAAAGCCAATTAGCCAGCGCGATTATTAAAGCCGATTGGCAATTAGATTTAGATCCGATGGTGGGGTTTGCGAGTTCACATCGCTTACAGTAGCTGAAAAGGCGCGCTGTAGTTTAATATCAAACCTAACAAAACCACCAGGCCTACCCAGTGGTTATGTTTAAAGGCTTTAAAACAAAGGGCTCGATCACGGTCTTTAATCAGCCATTGGTGATACACAAACAAGACCGCTACCAAAATCAAACTGACATAATAAATCGCATTAAGATCAAACAGCTTAGCCATTACCAACAACATGCCTAGCATGAGTATTTGCAACAAACCGATAATCAGGCGATCATAATCACCAAATAGAATCGCGGTGGATTTAATGCCAACTTTTAAATCATCGGGTTTATCCGTCATGGCGTACATGGTGTCGTAAATTAATGTCCACAACAGTGTAATCGCAAACACCCACCAGGCCTGGTGGGGAACGGTATTTTGCACGGCGGCGAAACCCATTGGCACCGCCCAAGCAAACGCCAGCCCTAAAAACACTTGAGGCCAATGCGTAAATCGTTTGGTATAAGGATATAGCCCGGTCAAAAAAAGCGCCACAATCGCTAACATAATCGTGAGTGGATTAAGTAGCAAAACCAAACCAAACCCGACTAAACCCAACGCGGCAAATAATAATAACGCATCGCGTGGTTTAATTTCGCCGGTCGCCAAAGGGCGATCACAGGTTCGAGCCACGGCACCGTCCCAATGACGGTCGGCGTAATCATTAATCACACAGCCAGCTGATCGAACTACAATTGCGCCTAGGATAAAGACCAAAAGCACCAGGCCTGGTGGTGTGCCTTCCGCCGCCAGCCATAAAGCCCACAGCGCCGGCCACAGCACTAAATAAATACCCACCGGCTTATTAAGCCGCATTAAATTTATATAGAGTTTAATCTTCGAAAACATGGGCCCAGCCCTGTTGTTTAATCCACGCCACGCCTTTTGGGCTAGCGCTAATTTCGAAACTGACTTCGTTATAACGTTCACTGTGATTGAGTGTAATTTTCGCGTCGTCTTTTTGCCAGACGCTTTCAATCGTCCAGCCCATTAAGTGACTTTGACCGCCATCAAAACTGACCCTTTGCCAGCCTTCTTCAGCGAGCTTAGCATTTATAGCTTGATAGTCTTGTTCGGTCATCATAATTATTTTTTTACTGGCTTTTGCCAGCCCTTGAGGGTGAGTTGTTTGGCGCGGCTGAGGGTTAGTTCGTGCGCTGGGGCGGTTTTCGTAATAGTTGAACCCGCGCCGATGGTTGCACCATCTTCAATGGTTACCGGTGCAATCAACTGGCTATCCGACCCCACAAACACATTGTTGCCAATAATGGTTTTGTATTTATTTACCCCATCATAATTACAGGTAATGGTACCCGCGCCAATATTTACACCCGACCCCATTTCAGTATCCCCAACATAACTAAGATGGTTCACTTTTGAGCCCACACCAACCTGTGCATTTTTAAGTTCGACAAAGTTGCCAATATTCACCTTATCGGCCAAGCTTGTGCCGGGGCGAATGCGTGCATAAGGCCCGATATTACAATTTTCACCTAACTTAGCTGAATCTAGATGACTGAAAGGTTTGATAATGGTGCCAGCGGCAATATCCACATCCTTCAACACACAATAAGCCCCAACTTTAACACCATCAGCTAGCTTAACTCGGCCTTCGATAATGACACCCACATCCAGTTCCACATCCATCCCAACTTCAATCTGACCACGAATATCCAAGCGATTAGCATCCAATAAAGTCACGCCTTGTTCCATCAAGTTTTGGGCTTGTTGACGTTGCAATTGACGTTCTAAGTCTTGTAACTGAGCTTTGTTATTCACGCCCAATACTTCCATTTCATCAGCTGGCGAAGCGCTACGCACTTGAAATCCATCATCTACTGCCATTGCAATAATATCAGTTAGATAATATTCACCTTGCGCATTATTATTTTGTAAACGCGACAACCAGGCCTGCAATTGTTTACCTTGCACGGCCATAATGCCAGTGTTGACTTCGTTGATTTTTAGCTGCTCGGTATTCGCATCTTTTTGCTCAACTATCGCTGTTACACAATGATGTTTGTCACGCAAAATTCGTCCATAACCGGTTGGATCTTCTAAGTTAATGGTTAACAAAGCCAGCGGATGTTTGGCATCAAGTTGAGATAATAAATCTTGTAAGGTTTCGGGACGAGTTAAAGGCACATCACCATACAAAATTAATACACGATCCTCGTCATCAATACAAGGTAATGCTTGTTGTACCGCATGGCCCGTGCCGAGTTGCTCGGTTTGTTCAACCCAACGTATGGCAGGTGAATTAAAAACCTGTTTAACTTGGTCTGATCCATGTCCTACTACCAACGTAATTTTGGCAGGTTTAAGCTGGCTGGCACGATCTAACACATGACCTAATAAAGGTTTGGCTGCCAAAGGTTGAAGTACTTTTGGCCATTTCGAACGCATGCGTGTGCCTTTACCCGCTGCCAAGATAACAAGATTTAAATTCATTGATGCTGTCTCCTAAAAATCCTCAACATTCTAAAACTAGTATAAAACTCGTGAGTAAAATGTTCAGGACTTTTAGTTAATCAAGGTAATTAGTTATAAAAAAAGCGCCCGTAGGCGCTTTCATTTTTCGGGGGACTAAATTAAGCCATCCCAGTTTTTTCCAAACGATCACGTAGTTTCGTAATCGTTTGAATTTGGGCCACCGCTTCCGCTAAATCAATTTGCGCACGCGCAATATCAACATCAGTTTTCGCGTTGTCCATTGCTTCTACAGCACGTTGTTTTGCTTCCAGTGCTAGCGCTTCGTCTAAGTCTTTAGAACGCACACAGGTGTCGGCCAAAATGGTCACCACATGTGGCTGGACTTCAATTGTGCCACTGTTGACGTAGAATGCATCTTCTTCGTCACCACTTTTCACACGTACTTCGCCAGGTCTTAACTGACTCAAAAACTGGGTATGGAAAGGCAAAATACCTACCTCTCCATTGGCAGCCTGCGCGAAAAGCATATCGGCTTTTCCAGAGAAAATCTCACCTTCCGCACTTACGATATCTACTTGCATAGAGACTGCCATAACTTATTACCCCTTATATTTCTGTGCTTTCTCGATAACTTCATCGATCCCGCCACAGTACATGAATGCTTGCTCAGGCACGTCATCCATTTCACCGTTAAGAATCATTTTGAAACCACGGATAGTTTCAGCTAATGGTACGTAACGGCCATCTTCACCTGTAAACACTTTCGCAACGAAGTAAGGCTGAGAGAAGAAACGTTGCATCTTACGAGCACGCGCTACTAACGCACGGTCTTCTTCTGAAAGCTCATCCATCCCTAGGATAGCGATAATATCTTTTAGCTCTTTGTAACGCTGTAATGTTTGCTGTACACCGTTAGCTACTTGATAATGCTCAACACCAACAACTAAAGGATCTAGCTGGCGTGAAGTAGAATCAAGCGGATCGATGGCAGGATAAATACCTGTTTCAGCGATCGAACGGTTCAATACAACCGTTGCGTCCAAGTGAGCAAAAGTTGTAGCTGGTGACGGGTCAGTCAAGTCATCCGCAGGAACGTAAACGGCCTGGATAGACGTGATAGAACCGGTCTTGGTAGAGGTAATACGCTCTTGAACTTCACCCATTTCCTGAGCCAAAGTTGGCTGATAACCTACCGCAGAAGGCATACGACCCAATAGAGCCGATACTTCAGTACCCGCTAGGGTATAACGGTAAATGTTATCAACAAAGAACAATACGTCACGACCTTCATCACGGAAATATTCCGCCATGGTTAGACCGGTTAGGGCCACACGTAAACGGTTTCCGGGTGGCTCGTTCATCTGACCATAAACAAGGGCAACCTTGTCTAATACGCCAGATTCAGCCATTTCGTGATAGAAATCGTTACCTTCACGAGTACGCTCACCTACACCAGCAAATACTGAGAAGCCTGCGTGTTCCATCGCGATGTTACGAATCAATTCCATCATGTTTACGGTTTTACCAACACCGGCACCACCGAACAAACCAACTTTACCACCTTTTGCGAAAGGGCAAATCAAGTCGATAACTTTAACACCGGTTTCAAGAAGTTCTTGAGACGCGGCTAGTTCATCAAACTTAGGTGCTTTACGGTGAATACCCGCACGCTCCTCAGTGTCAACTGGGCCCGCGTTGTCAATTGTATTACCTAAAACGTCAAAGATACGTCCAAGTGTGGCTTTACCAACGGGTACAGAAATCGCTGCACCAGTATTAGTTACTTGCATACCACGCTTTAAACCATCAGATGAACCCATCGCGATGGCACGAACCACGCCATCACCAATTTGCTGCTGTACTTCTAGAGTAAGCGCAACGTCATCTACGATCAACGCATCATGAACTTTAGGTAACTCAGCACCACTAAACTCGACGTCGATAACCGGGCCGATAATTTGTACTATTTTTCCACTCATGATATTAAACCTTTTTTTGCAAATACGAACCTAAACCGCAGAAGCACCTGCGACAATTTCCGATAGCTCTTGGGTAATCGCGGCTTGACGTGCTTTGTTGTAAGCTAGATTAAGTTCTTTAATCATATTACCTGCGTTATCAGAAGCACTTTTCATGGCCACCATACGCGCAGATTGCTCACAAGCTACGTTTTCCACAACTGCACCAAACACGGTGCTCTCTACAAAACGTACCATTAAGGTATCCAATGCTTCTTTCGCATCCGGCTCGTAGAGATAATCCCAATATTTCGCTTCTTTATCCCCTTCAGATTGCAAAGGAATAAGTTGCTCAATAGTAGGCACTTGAGTCATAGCGGATTCAAATTGATTCGAGGCAACATAAACAGCATCAACTTGCCCTTGCTCAAAATGATCTAACATAACCTTAATGGTGCCAACTAAATCGCTAACATGCGGTTTGTCACCGATGTCGGATTTTGACGCGACTACATTTCCGCCATAATGTTTAAAGAAAGTTTGAGCTTTCTTGCCAATTAAAGCCAGCTCAACCTCTACATTTTCACTCTGCCAAGCTTGTAGCTTTTTCAAAGTTCTACGGAAAAGGTTGGTATTTAAACCACCACATAAACCACGATCAGATGAAACTACGATTAAACCAACACGTTTAACTGGACGCTCAATGGTATAAGGATGCTTATACTCATGGTGTGCACCAGAAACATGATCAATCACACGTTTCACCTTCTCTACATAGGGACGGGTCGCCGTCATGCGAGCTTGCGCTCTACGCATTTTCGACGCCGCCACCATTTCCATGGCCTTGGTGATCTTTTGGGTATTTTTAACGGACGCTATTTGCGAACGTATTTCTTTACTACCGCCTGCCATGGCCAAATCCCCTTAGTAAACGCCGGTTGATTTGAAAGACTCAATCGCAGCTTTTACGCCAGTAATAATCTCATCATTCCAATCACCTTTTTCATTTAGTTTTGCAACTAAATCAGCGTGAGAAGAATTAATGTAGGCGTGGAGTGCGGCTTCAAAATCACCGATTTTATTGACTTCAACGTCATCTAAATAGCCTTCGTTAGCCGCGTATAGAGACGTCGCCAT
This sequence comes from Thiomicrospira sp., assembly GCF_014859555.1. Lineage (GTDB taxonomy): Bacteria > Pseudomonadota > Gammaproteobacteria > Thiomicrospirales > Thiomicrospiraceae > Thiomicrospira. The sequence continues at coordinate 17,093 of NZ_JACUTY010000014.1, forward strand.
TTCAGCAATAGTCAAAGGAGAATATTGCTTTTGCTTCATCAACTCGGTTACACGCTTACCACGCTCTAACTGAGCCTTAGTTGTTGCGTCTAGGTCAGATGCAAACTGAGCGAAAGCCGCCAATTCACGGTACTGAGCCAAATCAAGACGAATACCACCACCAAGCTTTTTAATCGCTTTAGTTTGAGCCGCACCACCAACACGTGATACAGACAAACCAGCGTTAATTGCAGGACGGATACCTTGAGCAAATAAACCAGTTTCTAAGAAGATCTGACCATCGGTAATCGAAATTACGTTGGTCGGAACGAATGCAGAAACGTCACCCGCTTGGGTTTCGATAATTGGTAAGGCTGTTAATGAACCAGTTTTACCTTTTACTTCACCGTTAGTGAACTTCTCTACATAGTCTTCGCTTACGCGAGCGGCACGCTCAAGTAGACGAGAGTGTAGATAGAATACGTCACCTGGGAAAGCTTCACGTCCTGGTGGACGACGTAACAACAATGAGATCTGACGGTAAGCTTGCGCTTGCTTAGTTAAATCATCATAGATGATCAACGCGTCTTCACCACGGTCACGGAAGTATTCACCCATCGAACAACCTGCGTAAGCCGCTAGGAACTGTAGAGCGGCTGGATCAGAAGCATTAGCCGCAACAACAATGGTGTTTTCCATTGCGCCGTATTCTTCTAACTTACGTACGATGTTGTTTACAGTAGAAGCCTTCTGGCCCATCGCTACGTAAACACATTTAATACCGGTGTTTTTCTGACTGATAACGGCATCAATAGCGATAGCGGTTTTACCAACCTGACGGTCACCGATGATCAACTCACGCTGACCACGACCAACTGGAATCATCGAGTCAATAGACTTGATACCCGTCATCATAGGTTCATCAACCGATTTACGATCAATAACACCAGGCGCAATACGCTCGATTGGTGAAGTCAGTTTCGTGTTGATTGGGCCTTTGCCATCGATTGGACGACCTAAACCGTCAACCACACGACCTAGCATTTCTGGGCCAACCGGTACTTCTAAAATACGGCCAGTACAGGTTACTTTATCACCTTCCGAGATGTGCTCATATTCACCTAGAACAACTACACCAACAGAATCGCGCTCAAGGTTAAGCGCCATACCAAAGGTTTGTTCGTCGAACTGAACCATCTCACCATACATCACATCTGACACGCCGTGAATTAGCGCAATACCGTCAGCGATACTAACGACTGTGCCTTCACTGCCAGACTCTGCAGTCACTTTAAAACCGGCGATACGGTCTTTGATTAAGTCACTGATTTCAGAGGGATTCAATTGCATGTGTCTTCCTCTCAATTAATAGGCTATTGCTGCGCCAAGTTTTTGTAATTGGGTGACAGCTGTATTTTCTACAACCCAGTCACCGACTTTAATACGGATACCGGAAATTAAAGATTCATCGACAACAAAGTCAATATCCACTTCGGCATCAAACTTAGTGTTTAAAGCAGCACTTAATTTACTTTTTTGCTCAGCCGTAGGCTTTCTTGCTGATGTTATAGTCGCTTTAATACGTTTTTCTGAGGTTGCCTTTAATTGATCAAACAATTTTGCAACGTCAGGTAACGCATTTAAACGTCCGTTGTCAGCAAGCGCGACCAATAGGTTTTTAACTGAATCTGAAAGCTTTGAACCCATCACCGATTCAAAAATACTGACTTTGTCAGTATCAGAATGACTTGGGTTACTAATAAACTTTTTCATTTGAATATCTTCAGCGATTAACGCCAAGTTGTTCAATGTTTCAGACCATTCAGCTAATTGCTTGTTTTCAGTAGCAAAACTAAAAGCAGCTTCTGCGTAAGGTCGAGCGGTTGTGATTAATTCTGCCATAGCATTTTCCTTAGATTTGTTTTACTAAGGTTTCAAGCATCTCATTATGAGCCTTAGCATCGACTTCTTTGCTCAGGATCTTTTCAGCGCCTGAGACAACCAAAGTGGCGACTTCTTTACGAAGGTGCTCTCTTGCACGGCTAATTTCTTGCTCAATATCTGCTTGGGCGGCCGCTTTAATGCGTTCAGCCTCTTCCGCTGCTTTTACTTTCGCATCTTCTACGATTTCAGTGCCGCGTTTTTCAGCTTGGCTCAACACATTTTGAGCTTGAAGTTTGGCGTCTTTCAAAACGTCTTTAGCACGTTTTTCAGCCAATTCAAGCTCATGCTTGCCTTTTTCAGCTGCAGAAAGGCCGTCAGCAATACGCTTCTGACGGTCTTCCATTAGCTTAGACATTGGCCCCCACAGCACCTTATTCACAAACCAGATTAATAGCACAAATGCGATCATCTGGATGATTAGGGTTGCATTAATACTCACAGTGGTTACCTCGTCATTCGTTGGTTAAAATTACAATCATTGACTCTTTATTAAGCGCCAATAGCAGCTTGCAATGCACCTACGAATGGGTTAGCGAACAAGAACCACATTGCGAATGCCAAAATAATGAATGGGAAAGATTCCATAAGACCAGCGAAGATGAACATGTTTGTCATTAATGCTGGACGCATTTCTGGTTGACGAGCAATCCCTTCTAGAGTTTTAGAACAGATTAGACCCCAACCGATTGCAGAACCAAGACCTGCAGCTGCCAAAATTACACCTACACCAATCGCAGTTGCGGCGTAAATATCAGCAATCATAGTAGCAGTTACTTCCATTGATTTTCTCCTAAGTTTTAAAGTTAAAGTTAAAAAAGCTTTTTACCCAGTGGTAGGTGCGCTTAAACCCTTTTAGTGCTCAGCCTAAACTGAACACCTGTTCTTGCTTATCTACTTATTAATGACCTTCGTCATGCGCCATCGCTAAGTAAACAATCGTGAGCACCATAAAGATAAAGGCTTGCAGAGTGATAATCAAAATATGAAATATCGCCCAACCAAGATCCAATATGGCTTGTAAAGGTGCCCAGAATAGAGCAGCGGCACCCACTGCCAAGGTTCCACCAATCAATGCGATTAGTAGGAATACGAGTTCACCTGCAAACATGTTACCGAATAGACGTAACGCCAAGGAAATTGGCTTTGCCACTTCCTCAATGAAAGTCATTACAATGTTGACAGGTACAAAGAATTTACCGAAAGGGTGGAATAGGAACATTTTTAGGTAGCCACCAAAACCTTTCGTTTTAATGCTGTAATAGATAACTAGAGCAAATACGACCAGGGCCATTGCTAAGGTGGTGTTTAAATCCGTGGTTGGTACTACTTTCAAATAAGCGTGAGAATCGCCCACCGCTAACTGGAATAAATAAGGGAGTAAATCAACCGGGATCAAGTCCATAAAGTTCATTAACCATATCCATAAAAATACGGTCAGAGCTAAAGGCGCAATAATAGGATTGTGACCAGGAAAGGCATCTCTAACGTTGGTGGATACGAAATCTAAAATCGATTCAATAAAGTTTTGAAAACCACCAGGCACGCCTGTTTCCAACTGACGCCCAACCACCATGGCCACGCCAATAATTAGCATACCTAATAACGCACTCACAATAATGGTGTCTAGATGGAATGTCCAGAATCCACTACCGACCGAGTTGTTTGTCAAGTGATGTTGAATATATTCAACAGTACCCATTTTTTCCGCACTCAAGAGCCTTCTCCTTAGTCAGTCAAACGACGCTTACCTTGAAGATTAAACATTTGCCCAATCGTCATTAACACAAAGGTTATGACCATTGGCATCGCGTCCAATTTCAAGAGCGCCAGCCCAATAACAAATAACACAGCTAACAGCACAAAGCGTATAACTGCACTCATATATAAAACCAGTATGCCGCCCTTCGGATCTTGGGCGGCTCTTTTGTTGGCTTGTTTAAACGTGAATGTAAGCATTGCCACGTTAGCCAAACCAATCATGACGCCATACAAGGATGAAATCGTGTGGCCGTAATAGGCAAACACACTGAGTGCTATCACACCAATTAACCCTTGTATCACGAAAGGACGCAGAATATTAGTTTGCATCTGCGTCCTTGTTTTGTTCTTTTTGTTGCGTTTTGTCCATGTGCTGCAGTAAACGATGCACTTTCTGACTGCCACCGATTAAACCTAACAAACCACATAACATCATAAAGATAGGCGTGGTTTCTAACAGGTAATCAATCGCAAACCCCACAATAAAGCCCGCAATGACCATTGAGGTGAACATTTGACCCGAGCCTATTAGCAAAAAATTCATGCCAACTTTGGGTTTACTTTTGTTTGCGTCTTGTTGCATTATTAAACCTAACTTTATGGGTTGTCAGCCAGAGCCATACGACAAAGCCTGCACATATTATCCTGTTACAAGCCGAATTGCTAGCGTCGTTTGTTGTTAGATTTACTAGATTTAAGCCGCCAACTTCAATATATAGTTACTAGCTTGACTCAACCACTATATTTTGTGATCACAGCATTCAAAATTTTTATACAAAGTGTTTAAAAATTTTGGTTGGCGCGTTTACGCTAATTTAGCTTAATGTTCAATTCGTTGCAGAATCTGATCCAACTCATCTAGGTTTGAATAGCGGATTTCGAGCTTACCGCTGCCTTTAGCGCCGTGATTAATCATTACTTTGGCACCCAACTTATCGGCTAAGCGATTTTGTAACACCTGGATATTCGGATCAACGGGTATCGATGTTTTAACCGAAGATGCTGAGGGCGATTGTTGCGTTTGCACGGCCTGCTCCATCTGGCGCACTGACCAGGCCTGATCAATGGCTTTTTGCGCTAGCTTGATTTGCTCGGCTTCGTTCAAAGTCAATAGAGCGCGCACATGCCCCATACTTAACATGTCTTCATGCAACCACTCTTGAATCAATTCCGGCAGTTTTAACAAACGTAATAAGTTGGTCACGGCTGTTCTAGAACGCCCAACCGCTTCGGCCACTTCTTGCTGGGTTAATTCGAATTCTTGCATTAAACGCTGTAACGAACGTGCTTCTTCCAACGGGTTCAAGTCTTCTCGCTGAATGTTTTCGATTAAGGCCATCGCCAAGGTTTGTTTATCATCGACTTCACGCACAATCGCCGGCAAGGTTTCTAAACCGGCCATTTGCGCCGCACGCCAGCGACGTTCACCAGCAATCAATTCGTAGCGCTGATTATCCAACCACTTCACAATAATCGGCTGGACTAAACCTTGCGCTTTAATCGAGTCCGCCAGCTCTTGCAAGGCTTGCTCATCAAAGTGTTGGCGTGGCTGATATTGACTTGAAATAACTTGATCAATGGGGAGCTTTTCAACCCGCCACTCATTTACGTGCGCATCGGATTTTTGCTTGCTGCTAATCAGCACATTAACACCGCGTTTACCTAGTCCAGAATGTCGTTTCTTTACCACTGAGTTTTCCTCTTAAATGCGCGTCTTGCGGATCAGTTCGTTGGCCAAGGCTAAATAAGCCACGGCACCGGCTGATGCGGGATCATAGTCTAAAATGGATTCACCATGACTAGGTGCTTCGGCCAAACGAATGTTACGCGGAATAATTGTTTGTAACACTTTCATGCCAAAGTGCGCCACCAACTCGTTGGATACATCGTTCGCTAAATTGTTGCGGCGATCATGCATGGTGCGCAATAAACCATCAATATGTAAATCTGGGTTAAGTTCTTTTTGCACGGTTTGCAGGGTATCCATCAAAGCCGACAAACCTTCGAGTGCAAAATATTCACATTGCACCGGCACCAACACACCATCGGACGCCACCAGGGCATTTAGCGTCAACATGTTCAACGTTGGTGGGCAATCAATAATCACAAAATCGTAGTTCTGACGAATGGTTTGCAGCGCTTGACGCAGGCTTTTGGCGCCTTCATCATCGTCGAGCAACTGCACTTCTGCGGCGGTTAAATCACCATTGGCAGGAATTAAATCAATCCCAGCTTGCTCGGCGCTTAACACCACATCTTGTGCGCAGGCTTCATCCATTAACATGTCATAAGCGGATTGTCTGACCTGATCTTTATCGACACCCAGCCCTACCGTGGTATTACCTTGTGGATCGAGATCAATTAATAATACATTTTTACCTAAACGGGCTAAACAGGCGGCCAGGTTAACACTGGTCGTGGTTTTACCCACGCCCCCTTTTTGATTGGCAACCGCCATCACTCTACCCATTCAGCTTGTCTCCTCGTTGTTGCATAGCGACTAAACGACGTTCAGCCACCAGGCCTGGTACGCTCAGTTCATAGATGTTTTTTACCTCTACCCAATCAGGTAGGGATTTCATTTCTTCCGGCAAACTTTGCGACTTCATCGCCCACCAAGTGCCATTTGGCGCCAACAAAGTGCGAGTTAGATTCACGAAATTATCCAACGCAGTAAAAGCGCGCGATATCACCGCTTGATACTGGTGCTGATGATCTTCAACTCGTGTATGCAAAACCTGCACATTGCTTAAACCTAGCTGGGCTTTAACCTGAACTAAAAAACGGGTCTTTTTCTGGTTACTGTCTAATAAACTCACCGTCATTTGCGGGAATACTATCGCCAACGGAATGCCGGGTAAACCACCGCCGGTACCAACATCAATTAAGGTCGCCGGGGCATCGGATTCAATATAAGGTACGACCGCCAAGCTATCCAGAATATGCTTAACCAACATCTCTTGCGGATCACGAATCGCACTTAGGTTATAGACCTTATTCCATTTTTGCAACAGCTCTAAATACGCCAACAATTGCGAGCAGGCCTGGTGGTCTAAGCGCACGCCCATTTGGCTGGCGCCTGCTTTTAGCTCAGCTTCTAAGCTCATACTTGTTCAGCGTCTAACTTGGCTTTGGCGGCGCGGTGTTTTTTCATAAAAATCGCCAACAACGAGATGGCCGCCGGTGTAATTCCGGAAATACGTGCCGCCATGCCCAAGGTCGCCGGTTTATGCGCGCGCAGTTTTTGTTTTACCTCATTGGATAAGCCGGAAATCACATCTAAATCCAAATCATCGGGAATCGGCGTGGTTTCTTCGCGTTTGGATTTTTGGATTTCGATCAACTGACGATCAATGTAACCGGCGTATTTGGCTTCGATTTCGATTTGCTCAACTACCGCTGGATCTGTCACCGACTCGCCAAATACGTCCAACTCCGCCAAGGCGTGATAAGTCACATTCGGACGACGCAATAAATCAAATAAAGTGTGTTCTTTACTTAAAGGCAACTGCATCAAAGCTTCGGCTTGTTTGGCTTCTTTATGCGCCGGATAAATCCACACATCTTTTAAACGTTGCACCTCTTGCTCCAAACTTTCAAGCTTGGTTTCATAAGCCCCCCAACGTGTATCGTCGATCAAACCCATTGAGCGACCAATTTCCGTCAAACGCTGGTCGGCATTGTCTTCACGCAATAACAAACGGTATTCGGCGCGCGAGGTAAACATACGGTAAGGCTCTAACGTGCCCATCGTAATTAAATCGTCTACTAACACACCGATATAAGCTTCATCGCGACGTGGATACCAAAGATCTTGTTCTTGCGCGCGGCGCGCGGCATTTAAACCGGCCAACAAACCTTGGGCGGCCGCTTCTTCATAGCCGGTTGTGCCGTTAATTTGACCGGCAAAAAACAAGCCTTTAATTGCTTGGGTTTGCAAGCTGGGTTGCAAACCGCGTGGATCAAAATAATCGTATTCAATCGCATAACCCGGCCGCATAATACGCGCGTTTTCAAGGCCTTTCATTGACTGTACAATTTTAACCTGAGTTGCAAACGGCAAGCTGGTCGAAATCCCATTTGGGTAAAGCTCATTGGTAGTTAAACCTTCCGGTTCAATAAAGACCTGATGCGAATTTTTATCCGCAAAACGCATCACCTTGTCTTCAATCGACGGACAATAACGTGGCCCAACACCCTCAATTACGCCAGTAAACATAGGCGATTGATCCAGCGAGCCACGAATCGCTTCATGAGTTTGTTCGTTAGTGTGGGTGATATAACAAGGCAATTGCTTGGGGTGCATATCACGCGATCCCATATAAGAAAACACCGGCGCCGGATCGTCACCCGGCTGCACCTGCATTTTAGAAAAATCGACCGTGCGTGCATCAATACGTGGCGGCGTACCGGTTTTTAAACGCCCAACCGGTAAAGCCAGTTCACGCAATTTAGCGGCTAAACGATTAGCGGGCTCATCACCCGCGCGGCCGCCTTCGTAGTTTTCTAAGCCAATATGAATGCGCCCGGCTAAAAACGTACCGGCGGTCAACACCACTTGGCGTGCATAAAAATTCAGGTTCATTTTGGTGGCGACGCCAATTACTTGGTCGCCTTCAATCAATAAATCCTCAACTGGCTGTTGGAAAATCGTCAAATTGGGCTGATTTTCTAAACGCATACGGATCGCTTGCTTATACAAAATTCGATCCGCCTGGGCACGCGTAGCGCGAACCGCTGGGCCTTTTGAGGCGTTTAGGATACGAAATTGAATACCGGCTTCATCGGTGGCGAGCGCCATCGCGCCGCCCAAGGCATCCACTTCTTTCACCAAGTGGCCTTTGCCAATGCCGCCAATCGCCGGATTGCAGGACATCGCCCCCAAAGTGTCAATATTATGCGTTAGCAACAGGGTGTTAACGCCCATGCGCGCCGAAGCCAGGGCGGCTTCGGTGCCGGCATGTCCGCCACCAACAACAATTACATCAAAATGGGTTAAGGTTGCTTCCATATCACTCAAAATTCAATATTTACAAGAAAACGAAATTTTACCACAAAGCGAAACCCGCCCAAGTGTAAGATAATAGATCGGCGGGTTAGTGATGATGGCAAGGAGGATTCAACATGTTTAAAATACTCGGTTTGCTATTGGCAGGTGCCATCTTAAGTGGCTGTAGCCAGTTTCAAACGGCAAAAGACTCTGATATTCAGCCTGGTCAATTTTTCGTGCTTAAACAGCCTATTGAAATTTTGCCCGATCAAACTCGACGCTTTATTCAAAAAGGTCTGCTGACCACTCGTGCTCAATTTGAGCGCCGAGAGCAACATTGTCGAATTGAGGTTCGTAGCTTAAAAAACACGGCACAAACCATTAAGCCGGATCGATTTGAGGTCACGCGCGTGCGGTTTGATTCTGAACCCATTGCGCGTAACGAGTCATCGGTGATGTTGGCGTCCAATGTTCGATTTGGTATCGGCATAAATATTGGTGTTCCCATGTCATTTAATAATGATGGCCCGCCTGAAATGATGGAATTAATTGAATTTCAGCTAGCCTCGGATCGCCAGCCGGATGTGATGCGTTTGGTTTGTGCTGGTGCGCTGAGTGACGGCCATCCAATCGACTTCCCAGACAGTCAGCGTCCTAATGCTGAACAAATCAAACGCATTTTGGGCGAAATTGGCTATTTTGAATAACCAGCAGGCCTGGTGCTGGTAAGCCTGCGCCAGCTTAACTTTATCTGTAAAAACCTTTTATCTGTAAAAACCTAAGGAACCGACATGATTGTTTGTGGTGTAGAACTAAGTAGCAATGAAGCCATCATTTGCTTATTAAAATTTGAAGATGGCATTTTCCATATGCCCGATTGTCGTACAACACGCATTCAATGCGCCGACCCCGACAAATCTGAGGATTTAAAACACTTTCAAAAAACCTTCGCCAAGCTGGTCGAAGACTACAAGGTTGACCAAGTGGTGATTCGCGCTCGACTTAAAAAAGGCAAATTTGCCGGTGGCGCAAATGGTTTTAAACTGGAAGGCGTATTACAAGTCACGCCCAACTTAAACGTGAGTTTAATAACCTCCAGCGAACAAAAGCTAAATCTGAAAAACTACGGTTTACCGATTTCGTTTAACGAAACCGGTCTTAAAAAATATCAAGAAACCGCGTTTATGTCGGCCTTCGGTTATATTGCTGGCCAATATGAATGGTAAAAAGGTAAAAAAACCATACTCTAACGCCGCGCTTTAATCGAACGCCCGGGCTTTTCCTCTAGCGGTTTATCCGGCCAGCGGTGTTTGGGGTAACGGCCTTTCATATCTTTGATCACCTCAAAATACGAATTGCGCCAAAAATGCGCTAAGTCGGCGGTGGTTTGAATTGGGCGACGTGCGGGTGATAACAGTTCAAACGTGAGCGGTTTTTGCCCCCAAGCCAACAAAGGTGAGCTCAGCTCTCCAAACACCTCTTGCAGTTGAATCGACACTTTGGGATCGTGGCTGGCGCTATACATAATCGACACGGGTTTTTGTGAGGGCGCGTTATAAAAAGCGGGCGCTTCGCGCTCCAATACTTGCTGTTGTTCATAGTCCAGTAGCGACTGCACCACCGTCAGCATATTTAACTTCTGCAAAGCTTTTACCGACCGTATCCCCGACAAATATGGCGATAGCCAATGCACAATATTCGCTGACAACCAGGCCTGGTTGTAACTCGGCCAATCGGTGTTAAAGCTCGCCAGCCAACGTAAACGGCTTAACCAATGCTCGGCTTTTTCTGTCCAAGGCAATAAATCCAAGTTCTCCGCCAACACCTCAATTAACGCGGCTTGGAATTGGTCGGGCGTAATCGAGTCGACTGGCTTTTCGCTTAAAACCAGTTTACCCAAGCAGCGCTGCTCACTGGCGATCAATTCGCGTTTTTTGGCGTCAAAATTTAATCCTACCTGGGTTTTAATCTGTGTGGCAAAGGTTTGTTCCAAGCTGGCTAAATCCAACGGAGCGGCCAAATAAATTCGGCCTTGTTGACGTTGTCCGTCTAGGTTCGCAATCGACAACCAGGCCTGGTGGCGCAAGGGATCATCTGGTTTTAACAACGCGCCTTTGCCATTGCTCATTAAATAACGCGGCTCGTCACCTTGTCGACGTTGCGCGATACGATCCGGAAAGGCTAAAGCGACTAACGTGCCGCTATTTGTTTGCATTTGCGCCAAACTAAGCCGTATTGGCTTTGAAAAGTTTAACTGTCTGCGCCAGTTATCGGCATTTTTTAAGGCTTGTTCGATCGCGGGAATATGAATGCTGTATTCACGTTTGGCCTGTTGTCGATCCTGACGGTAGGTTTGCAACACCATTAAACGCTTCACCAAATCGGCATTCTGCGCGCTCGGTAAAATATCCGCTTCGGCTAATAAAGCGGCGATATCCAATGCCAAGCTTTGCTGTTCGGCAGACTGGTTTTGTACACTTAATAACATGCGCGCCAAACGTGCGTTCAGCCCTAAACCCTGCGCCGCTTTGCCTAACTCAGTCAAGCCGCCATTCGGCGTTAACAATTCCAACTGCACTAGCAAGTTTTTCGCCGCCGCATAATGCGCTTGCGGCGGCGAGGTGATCCAGCGTAATTCGTCAGGGGAACTCACGCCCCACTGCGCCAACTCCAAACACAAATCCGATAAATCGGTTTGGCTAATTTCTTCGGTTTCAAATGCGCGCATTTGGTGTTGCTGGGATTCCGACCAAAGTCGATAACACCCCCCCGCCATTAATCGCCCTGCTCGACCTTTACGTTGTTCGGCGGCGGCTTGCGAAATCCGCAGGGTGACTAAACGTGTCATACCGCTGGAAACATCATAAATTGCTTGTCGTGCCCAACCCGAATCGACGACGGCGCCGATGCCTTCGATGGTCAAACTGGTTTCGGCTATATTGGTGGCTAATACAATTTTGCGCCGTCCTTGTGGGTCAGGCACAAGGGCGATTTCTTGTTGATCGGCGGATAATTGACCGTATAAAGGACGCAGCACCAGGCCTGGTGCTTGACTGTTTTCAATAAAGGATTCTTGCAACCAGGTTTGCGCGCGTTTGATTTCGCCCTGTCCTGGCAAAAACACCAACACATCTTTGCTAGTGGTTTTGAGCGCTTGGTTAATCAGCTGTTTTAGCGCTGGCAACCAATCATTAGGATGGCTAGAGTTGAGTGGCTGGGGTAAATAATGAGTGTTGACCGGAAAACTTCGGCCTTCGGACTTTAGAATCGGTGCGTGATTTAAAAACGCGCTGACCTGTTCAGTGTCAATGGTGGCCGACATCACCAGCAGTTTTAAATCATCACGCAAGGCGGATTGCACTTCTAAACACAAGGTCAGCGCCAAATCGGCATGAATTGAGCGTTCGTGAAACTCATCAAAAATCACCAATGCCACATCCGATAGTTCCGGGTCTTGCTGTAAACGCCGAGTTAAGATGCCTTCGGTGACAATTTCCACCCGAGTTTGTGATGATATTTTACGTTCGTTACGAATTTGATAACCAATGGTTTGACCGACTTTCTCACCCAATTGACGGGCTAAATAATTCGCAATCGAACGCACCGCCAGCCGCCGAGGTTCGAGCATGACAATTTTCTTGCCTGCGAGCCAATCGGCTTTTAATAAAGCCAAAGGCACGGCGGTCGATTTACCCGCCCCCGGCTCCGCTTGAAGCACCAGGCCTGGTTGTTCGGCTAAGGTCGACACAATCTGAGGTAATAAGGCAGAAATCGGTAAGGTCATGAGTTTTTCTTTTTTTAACCACGAAGGACACGAAGCTTTACTCCCTCTCCCTTAGGGAGAGGGCTGGGGTGAGGGTGAAGTTTAACCCCACAAATAAGGCTCTCCCTCCCCCTAACCCCCTCCCGCTGGGAGGGGGGAGACACTCTTTACTGGCGCACGAAACGTGGCATGGCGTAGTGGGATTGGAAGTTGGAACGGTAGGGATTGATGTCCAAACCACCGCGGCGCACGTAACGCGCATACACGGTTAACACATCGGGTTCGCACATTTTTTCTATGTCGGTAAAGATGCGTTCAACACACTGCTCGTGGAATTCATTATGATTACGGAACGACACAATATAGCGCAACAACGCCGCACGTTCGATGCGTTTACCGCGATATCGAATCACCACCGTCGCCCAATCCGGTTGGCCGGTGACCAAACAATTGGATTTTAGCAGGTGGCTGTATAAACATTCTTCTACCTGTTGCTCCATCGTGGTTAAGAGATCTGGGTTCACTTGGTAATCAGAAACCTCAATATCTTGATCATCTAAACAAATGCCATCCTCCAGGTCAGACACCAAAGTTTGGGTTTGCTCGATGGGGTGAATAATGACTTTAACCTTGCCGCCACTGGCTTGAGACAGGTCTTGCTCTAAGCGGTATTTGACATCTACCTGAGTACCAAATTTGGTGCCATTAAACGAATTGAGATACAGTTTGAAAGACTTAGATTCGATAATATTGGGTGTGTCCGATGGAAACGCAAACTCGCCAATCGCCACCATGGGTTTGCCTTTGTTATTTAACCAGGACAACTCATACGCCGTCCAAACATCCGCCCCATGAAACGGCATCATTGCGCCAGTCAAGCCCAGTTCATCGCGTTTGAGCTGGCGAGCTATTGGGAATAACAATGCCGGGTTATACTGCTGGCAATATTGAGCGGTTTTGCCCAATGGGCTTTGTTCAATGGGTTTGGTCACTGACATAGCAAACTCCTCAGGTTTCGCAACCCACCAGGCCTGATGGGTTTAATGTCATAATTCTATCATCCAAGCCGATTTAAGATCATTTACAATCATGTATTTTGGAGTCAATCACGATGCTTAACGCCTTATTTTGGGGATTCTTTCTGACTTTTGGTGGACTTGGTTTGCTATGGCTTGGATTTATCCAGCTTCGAAAACGCCCACGCTTTAATAAATTCAATAGCCAAATAGCCAACAAGCGTATGTTACAACTTAGTTTATTGATTTACTTTAGCGGTTTCGTTTTAACGATTTATTTAATGCTGAATTAAACCTAGGGCACCTCGATTAAAACTGATAACTGATAGCCAAAGCCGCACCCCAGGTAGATTGCACCTCATAAACATCTTGTTTACCCCCATCCGCATCAAACACCGTAAACTCATACAGTGGCGAAAAACGTAAACTCGTTGCCACACTCCAGTGTTTTGCCGGCTGATACTTCAAAGCCACATCCGCCTGCCAGGCATTAATTTCACCATAACCATCGGCCGAAATTCGACTGTCGTCAGCTAATTTGGCCATAATCGCATTATTCACCAAGCCAGCACTTAACTGCCATTGCGGTGTAAAACCATAGCCAATATAACTGCGTGGATAACCCAATAAACCACTCCAGCCTAATGGCGCATGCATGCGATAACTAAAACCCGCCACCGGCAAAAAACGTGAACGCACCGGATGGTAACTCATCGCCACACCATAACTTACGGCCCACCCAGCTTCCAGCTGTTGTATCCACATAGTGAATAAACTTAAACTCATTGAATCGTGGGTTTGTTTTTCATAAGTCATACCTAAGCCCACCGAGTTTAACCAACGAACATTATCGCTCCATTTATGCATATAACGCGCGCCCAAACGCACCGAGTGCATATGTTCAACGGGGGCATTTTGCCCATCTCCAAAAGGTAACTGGTCTAGGTCTTTCCAATTTAAACGCCAACGTTCGTAAGACAAACTAGCCAAGGCATTGGATAACTCAAGTTTATCTGCGCCAAACGCAAACTCGCCGCCCTCGTTTTGCAAACCAGTCGAATTTAAAAAACGATGCTCAACTTCGATTTTTGGCTTAAAACTAGGACGCCCCGACGCCAATACCAGGCCTGGTAATAAAATTAATAAACTCGATAAATAAGCTGTTTTCATTCGTGCTCCTTAAAAACGCTAACCGGCATTATACAAAACGATTACCGCAGAGGAATGAAAACAAAAAAGCCGAACCCAAATTTGGTTCGGCATTTGTTAACGATAAACGAGGTGACACTAAAACGTATTCTAACTGGGCACCTCGATTAACCTCTGGTTGATTCTGCGGGACTAGATGCGACTAATCGCCAACCAATTTAATGGTTATGGGTTCGGGTTATGGGTTTGGGCTAAGCGCTGTAAATACTGATTAATCAGATACATGGCTTCGCCGGTTTCGCCTTTAAAGGCCACCAATTTAACTTGATCAAGAATACCGCGGAACAAGACCTCTTCTTCGCGCTGTTCGGCGATAAAGAATTGCAGCATATTAAAAGTATTAAAATCCTTTGAATCCAGCGCCATTTCTGCCATCGCATTAATCAAGGCCGTCACTTTCAGTTCATGTTCAAATGCCTTGTTAATCACATCCACCAAGTTTTTAAACTCAGTGGGCGGAGCCGCCACTGCACCGACTGTTACCGGGGCATCACATTCAATTAAGTAATCAATAAACTTGTCGCGGTGCAACAACTCTTCTGGCACGTGTTGACGAAAAAACGCCGCCGCACCAGCCAAACCTTGATCTTCACACCAGGCCGACATTTGCAAATACAGATTAGACGCATACATTTCGGCCGTAATCTGTTCATTCAATTTGGCAATCATTTCTGGTTTTAACATGAGACTCTCCTTAATGAAACTTGGCCATAAGGCCGAAAGTTCATTGTAGATGAAAAAGCGCGACTCGGGGAGCAGGCTATGCAAATCCGAGCCGCAAGAGGGGTTAGCTCGGTTTAAAACTTAACTTTCGCACCTAGCTCAAATGAACGCTCTGGACCTACATAAATACCCTGACGTAAACCAGCGATATAACGCTCATCGGTTAGGTTTTTGACCGCACCAAACACGCTTAACTGTTTGTTGACCGTATAGTGCGCATTTAAATCCATGGTGGTATAAGCATCCAATTTACCGCCCCAGATTCCCCCAGCAGCGTCGGTAGGAATGTCTTTAGTATTGGCACTATCTCCATACTGCGCTCCTGTATGGTGCATCACCAACCCAGTTTTTAAACCACCAGTTTTATAACCCAAAATCAAATTAGCCATTATTTCTGGTGAATAGCTAATACGGTTACCCTTGTCATCACCCGCTTCAAATTTTGAAGTTGGAATATAGGTTAAATTGGTATCTATGCTAACCCCACCATCAAGCTCAATCCCAAACGCCGCTTCTAAACCTTGGTGAAGTGTTTTACCGGCATTTTCTTTATCTAATAGTGGGTTAGAGTTGCCATCTACCACCTGATTAGAAAAGTCCATTTGGAACGCGGTTAACTCATAATACATTTGATTATTGGCACCACGTACGCCAACCTCAATATTGGTTGAACGTTCGGCTTCTAGTTTCTGATCTACATCACCCGTTAAGGACGTACCGTTTTCAGCAGGTGAAAAGGCTTGATACATGCCACCATACACTTGCGCCATCGGATTTAATTGATAGGTTGCGCCTACACCCGGTAGGACTTCAGTATTCGATGTCGATGTTGTTTTATTATTGTCTGTTAACACAATGCGTTTTTGCTCATAACTTTCAACCCGTAAACCGGGGGTTATAGCAAGCTTGTCGTTAATCATAAATTTGTTTTGACCATAAACCGCATAGCTAACGGCTGAATCTTGACGATGTCGATCGTTTACGCCGGTTCTATCTTGATCTCGTGTGGCGCGAATACGAGTGTCGTTGGATTCTTCGGTAAATACGCGCAAACCAAATTCACTTTCGTTCTGCATACCAAACGCGTTAAAGTCGAGGTTTAAACGGGTATCTAAACCAATGCGTTCAAAAGAACGGTTATTGCCAGTTAACGTGTCCTCGTATACCCAACGCCCAGCCGCATTTGAAGCCACCGTATCAACATCATAACGCCAATAATCACGACTGACATCACTCCAGTAAACCAAAGTACGCAACTTGGCATTATCGTTCAGCTGGATTTCGTGGTTAATATCAAAGGCTTTACGTTCTTGTAAATACCAATCATCTGGTGCCGGGTTGTAGGTTTTGCCTGTCTTGAAATCATCCAACATTAAACCGCGATACGAAATATTGGCGTCATTGGCATTATGTGAGAACTTGAAACCCAGTATTTGGTTATCGCCCATCGCCATACCGGCTTTGATCATGACATCTTCCATGTCATAACTCTTATCCATAAAACCATCACTTTGCGCTTTGGTAATAACCACACCCGCAAACCCATCACCAGAAGGCGAGCTACCACCTGCTTCTAATGTGATTTCTTTCATATTATGAGAACCGACTCGGCCAGATAGCGACACACCATCATCTGGTGTTTTAGTTTTGTAGTTAATCACGCCACCAATCGTGCTCGGGCCATAACGTAACGAAGCCGCGCCTTTAACGACCTCAATACTTTCCATACGTTGAATACGGGGATTGTAATAACGACCATTACCAATAAATAAACCTGGCGCGACTGGCACACCATCCTCAAGAATCAGGGATTTCTGCTCCGCAGAACTTAAGCCGCGCATACCTATATTCGCGACAACCGCCGACTCTTCTTCGGTTTTAATATTAATCCCCGGTACACGACGCAAGGCATCTTCAGTTGAAAGGGGTTGTTGTAATTGCAGGTCTTCTTTAGTTATGACCGTGACCGAGCCGGGTTGTTTGGCGACGGCAGCATAGCCTTCACCGACGACATCAATGCGCGGCAGACTATTTTCGACGGGGTATGCAGGCGTTGCCATAATCGCCGCCATACTGACAAACAGGGTTTTAAGTGCAAGTTTTTGAGTTGACATAAATTTCCTTAAGAAAATTTTTCAACACTTGGCTGGCGACTTCAAAGCTGGCTAATGTGTTTTTGTGACAGATAAAAATTTAATGATGCGCAATCGAAATTATATTTGACGCCATAAACGTCAAGTTATGACGCGATTTTTGGCCCTGTGCTTGATGCGGACATTGTGAGCACAAGCCTTTTACGCAGGTTTGCAAACACAGGCGTTATATCGCATCACGACTTTGCGTATCCGAACAGTTCAGATCGGCCGCACAAAACACCCCAAGACGAAACAACTCAGCTAATTTTTGTTTGGAGAGTGATAGGGGCACCTCGATTAACCCCTGATTTATTCTGGCAACGCCAAGTTTTTCAGATCAAGGCGTGAACCTGAAGGAATGTCTAGACCTTGCAAAGGTTCACAACGCAGAGCTGAGAAACTTGGCTAAGCCCCTGCGGGCGGGGCTTAAAGGTCACTTCTTCGTTGTTGTCCGCCTTGACCTTAGAATGACTAAGGTCGGCGACGCACGCCTAGAATAAGTGACCTTTAAGTCCCGCAGAATCAACCAGAGGTTAATCGAGGTGCCCATAGGTTAATTAAGCTGTTTTGTTTATGCATGCTTGAGCTACTTGGTCAAAATCAATTTGTTTTCTTTGGTTAAACACAAGCGATATTGGATATCGCCATGTTGTATCCGTACCTGGGTTTGGCCAGCTAAAATGCTCTGACTGTCCAGCGTTCTAACGCGACTGGATGCATTTGCCTTAGTGTTAGCTGACTCATTGGCAGGCTGAGATGATGACATGTGAGACTCCAAGTTATAAACAATAATACAAATAATAATCAGTTTTAATTGTACGGTCACATATTAATGCACGCAATAATAGATGTCAAATGTTAATGACTATTATTGTTATTTAGGGCTAAAATTTAGATGGAAAAATCCAGTGGGTTGAACATAAACTCAACACCCGAGAGCGATTAGGGTTTAAATCGCCCTATGAAGTCCTAAGGGTTCGGAATTTAAGGGCGGGTGTTGAAATATTAATTGAATTTAAGAGAAAATATCACTTGAAACCGCGTATTAGCTAAGCTGTTGAATCTGAATGTTAAAGTGTTTTAGGTTTATGGGTTTAGCTAAAAATCCATCCATACCCGCATGGCGACAGCGCTCCCGCTCTTCAACTGAGTCATTGCCTGTTAAGGCAACAATAGGGGTGTTAATACCCCCATCTCGTATTTGCTTGGTTGTTTCTAAGCCATCCATTAGTGGCATTTGAATATCCATTAGGATCAGGTCATAACAATGCAATTTGACCTGTTCTAACGCAGAAATACCACTACTAACGACATTTACATGATGGCCGACACTTTGTAAAATTTCACCTTGAATTTTACGCATCATCAACTTGTCATCGACCAAAAGTATTTTTAAAGAATCTCCAGTCATTTATTAGACTTGTCTTTTGAGCTCGACAACCCTATGTATTTATTACAATTTTGATCCGTTTCAGTTTTAAAATAAGACATTGTTTCTCTTAAATGCTTCGCTTCTGAACTTAAGGTTTCGGCTGCAGCCGTGGTTTCCTCAACTAAGGCGGCATTCTGTTGGGTGACACCATCAATCTGCACAATCGCTTGATGTACTTGATTAATACCTTCGCTTTGCTCTGCCGAGCTGTGAGCGATTTGGTTAATCATCTCGGCTACTTCTTCGACAGCGTGAGTAATTCCATTTAAATTATCGCCCGATTTTTTAGCTAAACTAGTGCCTTTTTCTACTCTGCTGACCGTGTCTTCAATTAAATTACGGATGTCTTTTGCTGCTTCGGCAGACTTTTGCGCAAGTCCACGAACTTCACCAGCTACAACCGCAAATCCACGTCCGTGATCACCTGCACGGGCCGCTTCAACAGCCGCATTTAATGCTAGTAAATTGGTTTGAAATGCAATACTGTCAATTAAAGTTACAATATCCGAAATTTGATGACTAGACCGTTGAATCGCTGACATTGCGTCAACCGTTTCTTGCATGACTTTTGTACTATCAATTGAGTCTGACTTAACTTTATAAGCTAACTCTGCTACCTTGCGAGAATGTTCACTATTGTTTTGAATCGCAGAGGCCATCTCATTCATAGTTGCACTAGTTTGCTCGAGTGCTGCCGCTTGTGATTGCACACGCTCAGACAAATCTGATGCCCCTTGGGATACTTGAGACGAAGCTTCGCTTACCACTATCGCAGCATCTATAGCAATATTGACTATCTCCTTCACTTTTTGAGTGGAGTAGTTAATCGCATTTTTTAAATCATGAAGTTGGCCTTTAAATACGTCTTTGGGCAATTCATGGGTCAAATCGCCTGCCGCTTGCGCCTCTACCACTTCGCTAATTGCGTTAACCGCTTCTGCAACCCTTTGCATAGAACTGTTGATATTATCTTTCATTAACAACAATACACCCTCGGCATCCGCTGTTACTCGACTATCAAACGAGCCTTCATTCATCATTTCCATTACTTCTATAATGTTTTGGGTAATGTTGGCTTCTTCCGTACGATCCAGCCACTCAACAACATATCCTAATCTTTCTTTTTTATGCAAAATGGGCACGACCGTTAATCTTAATACCAGACCTGCTACCTTGAGCTCACCGGTCCAAGGCTCAACCATTTGAGCCACCATTTTACGTTGATGTGCTCGATCTTTATGGAACACATCCATGTTTGACCCGACCACCTCACTGGCTTTAAAGTTTATTAAAGCCTGTTGTAGCTTATGTTCGTTTTTAGCAAACATCTGCTCTAAAGACTTGTTCATGCTTTTAATATTAAAATCAGCATCCGCAACCATTATATTTGTACTTGCTGCATTTAAAGCCGTTGACATAACTTGAGTGGCTTTTAATTCATCATAATTACGTGCGGCTCGCTCAGCAACTCTTGAACGAATCATATTGAGGGCAAAGCCCCAGTCAGAATTTGATTTAATTGGTTTCTTGAAATGGCCGTTTGAGAGATCTTCAATCCCACGTCGCAAAATTAATGGAATTCTGTGGTTTTGAAGTTGATTAAAGATAAGCCAGACTAGGCCCACTAAAAATACAAAAGTACTTATTATAGATACCATGCTTACACTAGCTTGAATCAGTAAGCCAATAAAGCCCATTGCGGCCAAGCCCAAAGGCACTAAAGTTTTTAGCCACTTTGTTATTTTAGACTCTGCGGTCGTCCAAGGAAATGATTTATGACCTGCCTTAACATCGGCATACAACCTTTGAGCAAATTGCTTTTGTTCCTGGGTTGCCGGGTAACGCACCGATAAATAACCTGTTATTTGACCGTTTTCAATTATTGGGCTAGCATTAGCCGCGACCCAATAATAATCGCCATTTTTTCGTTTATTTTTAACCATTCCAAACCATGGTCTGCCGGCTTGTATAGTTTGCCAGAAGTCCTTAAACGCCTCTTTAGGCATATCTTCATGGCGCAATATATTATGTGGTTTGCCAACTAACTCTTTATCTGAATAGCCCGAAGCCTCTCGAAAGCCCTCATTATAATCAACGATATTACCCTTTAAATCAGACGTGGATAAAATCACCATGTCTGGTGAAAGTTGGAACTCTTGACCCTGTTGCATTGAAATTCTCCCGAGATCATAAAAATAAACCTGATAAACAACTTATGGGCGGCTCTATTAACCTCAGTTTGATTATGACCACGCGAAGTATGTTGACACGTTCCGTACAGATCAAGGCGTGATCCTGAAAGAATGTCTAGACCTTGCAAAGCTTCACAACACCGAGAGGCAAAGCTTGGCTAAGCCCTTCGGGCGTGACTTACCGGCCACTTACTCGCTGCTGTTCGCCTTGACCTTAGAATGACTAAGCTCGGCGACGCACGCCTAGAATATGTAGTCTGTAGTCACGCAGAACTTAATTTGGGTTAATCGAGGTGCCCTAATATATAAGGCGTAAATGATACTTTATCAAAACTAACCAAAAACACATAACTATTTAATTAGTGGCACCTTAGGCTATTTGCAAACTAAGGTTGGAATTTAAAGGTTAATCGAGATGCTCAACTCTTAATACTCTATTAGGCGACAATTATCTTGACACACAGGGCCGAGAACCCTTATAAATTATGAGATGGAAGAGTTATTCAAGCTGGGGTTAATCTAGGTGCCCTAGTATATAGTTCATCAACTCAACGCTTAGAGGTCTGAAATGCCGTCAGTTATAGATAATAGTGTGTTAAAACAGTTGGTTGAATCAATTGGTAAGGACTCAACTTGTTTTGCTATTGAAGCCTTTGAAGAAGAATTAGCCGAGTTTAATTGTAAGGTTAACTGGAATGATACGGCTTCTCTAGCAACACTGGCCCATTCTCTAAAAGGAAGCGCCCGTGTTGTAGGTGCTCTGGCATTAACAGCTGTCTTTGAAAGTATTGAATATAGGGCAAAAGATAATCAAACCCTTGACGCAGTCTATTGCATAAATCAAATTGAGCAGTTTTCAGGCGAAAGTTTACAACTTCTTAAAGCCGCTCTAGAGGCTTAAATTATTGGGCATCTCGATTAATTGATTGGCACAACGAAATAAGACATTAGCAGGTTCTTGAGCTTGTCCTCAGTTAACGGCTTTTCAACAAAATCATCCATACCGGCATCAATACAAACCTGCCGAAGATCACCTTCATTGCTCGCGGTTAACGCAAAAACCACAGGCTGGTGCCATGTTGTTTGTTTACGGAGCTGCTGTGTAGTCTCTATGCCACCTTGCTCGGGCAAGTTTAAATCCATCAAAACTAAATCATAATGATTTGATTTTAAAAAATTAATAGCTTTCAATCCATCTTTAGCTAGCTCAAACGTCACTCCAATCTTTTCAAGTAACTTCATCATTACTATTTGGCTTACCTTGTTATCTTCTACTAACAGAACTTTAATTTGACGAATTTTATGGTCAATATCAGCAAAATAATCATCAACATGAGAGATCAGCTCCTGACGTTGCTGCGTAAACATGTCAATAAGAGATGGTGATGGCTGTTTTTTTTGTTTAAGGTGCTGGCTTAAATCACCGCACACTTTAGCTAATTTTTTAGCGGCCAGATTGCTTGCCATACCTTTTAAAGCATGGATTTTTTGCTCTAAATCTGACCAGGCCTGGCTATCAGAATCGGCTTGTAAAGATAATAAGTCATGGTCCAATGTATTAGATTCCTGCCTAAGGTCATCAATAAAACTGGCAAGTAATTGATGGTAGTGCACATGATCATCACAAAGCAAATTAACTCCCGCTTGCTTGTCCAGTATTTGATCACTTGAAAGATGTTGTATGCTTTGAGCAAAACTTTCGATTTCAAGTGGTTTATTTACATCGACCTCAAGCCATTTCGCTAATACTATATATAAATCTTGTTTATCAATCGGCTTACCGAGATGCCCATTCATGCCAACATCAAGTGCTTTTTTACGGTCTTCTACCATCGCTGCAGCCGTTAGAGCAATAATGGGCAGTTGCGTATTAAATGTGCGGATTATGCGAGTAGCTTCATAGCCACTCATAACTGGCATCTGTATATCCATCAACACCAAATCAATTTTAGTTTGGCCTTCTTTTATTATATTTACGGCTTTTTTACCATTTTCAGCCAGATGGACATTCAAACCCATTTGTTTTAATTGTTTTTGAGCGACTTCTTGATTTATTTTATTATCTTCTACTAGTAACACATCACCAATGAAGGCTAAATGTTGATCTTTAACCCGATTATTTAGCTCAAGTAGCTCGGCTTGTTGCTCGCGCGAAGCTATATCCATTGGTAGTTCAAAAATAAAACTTGAGCCCTTACCTGGCTCGGTAATAATTAAAATATCATCACCACCCATTGCTTGTATTAAGCTTTGGCTAATAACCAGTCCAAGCCCTGTGCCACCGTATTTACGTGTAATAGAAGTATCGGCTTGGTTAAAAGCCTGGAATAAATTGGCTTGTTGAATTGTGTCCATTCCAATACCTGTATCTACTACAGAGAAACGTAACCAAGCCATGTGGGAAGGATGACTAACCTTACTAACCTCTACTTGCACACCACCTTGGTGGGTGAACTTAACGGCATTACTTATAAGGTTTGTTAAAACCTGACGTAAACGCGTTTCGTCACCAATGTAGACATTATCAAGACTGGGGTCATATTTAAATGACAAAACTAATCCCTTATCTGTCGCCATCTGAGTGTAAAGACTGCCTAAGTTGTCAAATAATGCCTGTAGATTAAATGGATGCCTATATATTTCCATTTTCCTAGATTCAATTTTTGAGAAGTCAAGTATGTCATTGATTATGTTCAACAATATTCGGCTAGATCGATAAACTTTGAACAGGTTATTTTTAAGAATATATGGACTTTTTTCAGTTAAGCTCAATTCGCATAAGCCAATAATGCCATTAATTGGCGTACGAATTTCGTGGCTCATGTTAGCTAAAAACTCTGATTTAGCTTGGTTAGCTTTTTCAGCAGATAGTTTGGATTTTTGTAAATCTTCAGCTTGGCATGCTTGCTTCTCCATTAAAAGATTAATCGCGTTAACAAGTGTGCCAACTTCATCTTTGTGCTTTATCGGCAAAGCATGCATTGCATCTTTACCATCCACCATCAAATCTATACTAGTAGCGGCTTGTTGTAATGGTTTTAACAAAAATCGAGTCCAGAAAATCATCGCTAGGGTCAATGGTAGTATCAAGATCAAAATCAGCATCAAAATATTCAACAACACCGTATTCACGCTGGCTATTACCAATGAATAGGGTTGTGTATAAATAATATCCCAATCCATTAGCTCAAGCTTTGTACTGTTGTACATGACTTTTTCGCCATGTTGATAAGTTGCTATACCATATCTTTTTCCGCTTGCAACCTTGTCAAACAAGGGTTGCATACTTGTTTCTTCAAACCGAATATGATCTAGCTCTGGACGTGATGAGGTAACTAGTCGTCGATTTTTTGGATCAGAAATATAAAGATCCCCACCAGAGCCAAACACCTCAAGTGCAATATCACGAATCATGTTGTCTTCAGAAAGATGTGTAATACCAAACAGAAACCCAAGCAATTTTTTTTGCTCGTTCAGAATGGGGGCTTTAATGATAAATACGGGTAACCCTGAAATGGGTAAAAGCTGAGGACGGGTTATAACCGCTTGTTTAGATTCTATTAAAGTTTTTATATACGAAAGATGACCACCTTGAACTCTCAATCTATCAGGAACCTTAGGGGAATCCGCAATTACCTTACCATCGAGATTTAATACGACCAGTCCACCGTTAAAAAAGTCACGTAGAAATACACGACTATCTAGCACCTGTTGCATGCCCTCTAATTCAACCAAGTCATGGTTTTGAAATAAATGTTCACTTGCCGACATCAAGATTTTTTTACCATCTGTCAAACTTCGTTCTAAACGACGAACAACAATCTGAGTCAGATCCTTTTGCTGGGCAAAGAGTAATTGTTGGCTTTCTTTTTTCACTTTTTCGGTTACGACTATCGCCACTACAAGCATGATTACAATAAACATCAATATAATCGCAAGAATAAAACGGTATAAAAGGCTGTTGGAATTTAGCTTCAAACTTAAAAACTCCTTTAAATTGCGCGGTTTTAAGTTACCTTGTATCGCCAAAATTTATATCACTTATTGCCAATATGATGCGTAATAAACTAGTAATTGGGGCCGCTCGATTAACTTAAATTACGGCTTGGTTGGGGGGTCGAGCTGCAACATGGCTTGTTTATAAACTAACGCGGCT
>NZ_JACUTY010000135.1 GCF_014859555.1 Thiomicrospira sp.
TCCTGAATAACTCAACCACCCCTTGATTCATAAGGGGTGAGCTTCAATTTAGTTCTTTAAAAATTGCCAGATTTAATATAATAGGGATTCAATTTCTTGCAAATTTTATCGTCTATGAAGCCAAAAACACAGCCAAAAGTGCCAAACCAAGATTTGTTCAGACCCTTATTGGTCGATATCATCAATCCTGCACATGAGTTAGCCCGATTAGAGGGTTTAATCGACTGGGCGTTCTTTGAGCGGGAATGGGCCGAATATTTCCCCTCAACCACCGGACGACCAGCCACTTCACCGCGCTTGATTGCCGGACTGTTTTACCTACAACACCTGTATGGCCACAGTGATGAAGGGGTATTGAGTGCCTTTTTGCAATCGCCTTACTATCAACACTTCTGTGGCTGTGTGCACTTTGAACATCAATTACCGATTGACCCCAGCTCCTTGGTGCGCTGGCGTAAACGAGTTGGCGAAGAAGGGTTAGAGTGGTTGCTTACTCAAAGCATTCAAGCCGCCGTCAATGCCAAGATGGTCAAACCTAAATCTTTTGAACAGATTCTGGTCGATACCACCGTAATGGAAAAAGCCATCACCCATCCAACGGATTCCAAGCTGTTAGAAACCGCCCGACAACGGCTGGTCAAACAAGCAAAAACCCAAGGCATCAACCTTCGCCAAAACTACAACAAAGTCGCACCCAGACAAGCCATACAAACCGGACGCTACGCCCATGCCAAACAATTTAAACGCATGCGCAAAAGCCTCAAAAAACAACGCACCTACCTGGGGCGAATCGTTCGAGACGTAGAGCGTAAAGTACACCACATGACCGACGCTTTAGCGCATGAGCTAAGTTTAGCTAAACGCCTTCTCAGCCAAAAATCCAAGGACAAAAACAAGCTCTACAGCCTCCATGCCCCCGAAGTTGAATGCATCGGCAAAGGCAAAAGCCGCAAACCCTACGAGTTCGGCGTTAAAGTCACCGTGGCGACCACCTTAAAAGAAGGCTTAGTGGTCGGTATGCGCAGCCTACCGGGCAACCCTTATGACGGCCATACCCTCGCTGAAGCCTTAGAACAAAAAGAAATCCTCACCGACACCCCAACCAAACTGGTGTGTGTTGATAAAGGCTATAAAGGCCACTGGATTGAACACAGCCAAGTGCTGATAAGCGGCCAGAAGCGTGGCATGACCCCTAGCTTAAAGAAAAAGCTCAAACGCCGAAGTGCAATCGAAGCCACCATCGGGCATATGAAAACCGAAGGACGATTAGACCGCTGCACGCTAAAAGGTCAGTTAGGAGATGCGATGTTCGCGCTATTATGCGGTGCAGGTCATAACCTGCGTTTAATCCTAAACTTCCTTCGGGATTTTTTGGCTTTTTTATACACCGCTATCTGGAAGAGCGGATGGCGTAACGAACACAGTCTCACTCGAAACTACGAAATAAAAGTGGCTTGAGTGAGTTATTCAGGACCGACT
>NZ_JACUTY010000136.1 GCF_014859555.1 Thiomicrospira sp.
ACGTTCTGTGATTGCTGGTTCGCTTGACCCAACATCGCCATACCCGCTTGCTGTAATACTTGGATTCGTGCTAACTGTGAACTTTCACGTGCATAGTCCGCATCTTGAATCTGTGAACGAGCCGCATTCATATTTTCATTTACGTTCGCCAAGTTCGATACGGTGTAATCCAAACGGTTCTGCATCGCACCCCAGTTGGCACGGACGTTTTTGATCGAACCTAAGTTTGCATCAATTGACGTAATTGCTGATGAAGCGTTGGCGGTAGTTATAATATTCGTCGTCAATGCTGTCAAGCCAGTGAAGTCTATTGTGCTTACCGCAATCTTATTTTCTGCACCTGTCTGCCAACCCACATGCAAACCAACTGACGTGGTCGCACTCATTAGACCCGTTTCGTTAAACTGCGTGGTGTTCGCAATACGTGTAATCTCAGTGCTTAACTGCTGGAACTCGGCATCCATTTGTGTACGGTTATCTGCACTATAAGTTTCGTTCAAAGACTGCACACCTAGCTCACGCATACGCTGTAACATGTTAACCACTTCTTCGGTTGCACCGTCCATGGTTTGCAACAATGACGCACCGTCATTCGCGTTACGAATCGCTTGGTCCGTACCACGGATCTGGGTGGTCATACCGGTTACTACCGCTAAACCTGCCGCATCATCCGCCGCTTTGTTGATACGCAGACCAGAGGTCAAACGCTCCATTGCGGTACCTTGTTCTTTTTGCGTGCCATCCAAAATACGACTTGCGTTGATGGCACCCATATTTGTGTTAATTACCATTGCCATGATGCTTCTCCCTTACTGGAAATTATTTTTTTAAAGAGGTTCAACCCCTTGTATGTTCATTTAATTAAACGGCACTTTTAACAAAAACTTTAGAACAATTTAATTAATTTTATTTTTTTGCACAAATAAAAAAAGCGGCCATAAAGACCGCTAACACACAAGAAAATCAAGCTAAGTTCAATGCCCTATAAGTCTTCAGATAAGACACTCAACTTAACCGGCTGGTCAACCTTGTTGACTGACCAGTGGCTTTTAAACTTAACGCACCAGAGACAACACGTTCTGGGATTGCTGGTTCGCTTGACCCAACATCGCCATACCCGCTTGCTGTAATACCTGGATTCGTGCCAAATTTGCAGATTCACGCGCAAAGTCGGCATCCTGAATCTGTGAACGGGCCGCCGCCATGTTTTCGTTGACGTTCGCCAAGTTCGATACCGTGTAATCCAAACGGTTTTGCATCGCACCCCAGTTGGCGCGCACAGTTTTAATCGAACCTAGGTTCTTGTCAATCTGAGAAATCGCCGCTGACGCATTCTCAACCGTGGTGATATCAATACCTGCCTGTATTGCAGTCAGTGCTGTGAAATCAATCGTACTCACTGCAATTTTATTATCTTCACCAATCTGCCAACCTACATGCAAACCAACCGAATCATTGGCGTTCATTAGA
>NZ_JACUTY010000137.1 GCF_014859555.1 Thiomicrospira sp.
ACGCTACCGCTCTACGCTGTCGTTACGCATTTCGAAAAATTGGGCCGTGTTGTGTTTTAAGCTTGAGGGGGTCGCTACTTGGTTAACTTAGTCGCTGGCTTTCTCAAGCTGCTCGGCTTGCAGAATGACTTTTTGTTGCTGGCCGAGAATGTTCATTAGGACAATGATGCGCTGTTCACTGTCATAGTTTTCAAATATGGCGTCTAAGCCGTAAAATGCGCCGCTTTCAACACGCAGTTTGTCGCCCTTTTTATATTGTGCCGGGGCGGCGCCGTTGAGCACGGCTTGTTCTTGTTGTTTTATGGCGTCGACTAAGTCGTCGGTGATCTTGGCGGGATGATTGCCAAAGCGCACCATGTGCATCACACCTTTAGTGGAGCGTATTGGGCTCCAGTCTTGCCCTAAGTTATCAAGCTTTACAAACAGGTATCTTGGAAACAGCGATTCCATACGCTCAATGGCTTTGCCGCGACATTTTTTGAGCACACGACATAAAGGTCGGTACACCTTAAAACCCTGTGCGGCCAGATTGATCTCGGCCAACTCGTCCTGTTTGGGTTTTGTTGTCACTAAATACCAGTTGCGCATCTAACCCCTCTGTTACTTGGGCACCTCGATTAACCCAGAATGGTTTCTGCTTTTTCTGGTGAGCCTGAGGGACCATTTAGCTTTACTTTTTTCCAGCATTTATCTTTGGTGCGTGTGTTCAATATTTGAATTTTGAAAGAGTTTACACGATTAGATGGGTTTTTTCGAGGAATAACACGTAGAAATTAAAACTTAGTAATCGCGGTTACACTTTTGGTGTGTACAGACTAGCAGGCCTGGTTGTTTAGATACCATTGCACGGTTTTGAGAAGGCCGGATTCGAAGGTTTCTTGTGGTTGCCAGCCGAGTTGTTGTTGGATTTTGCTGGCGTCGATGGCGTAATGCATGTCGTGGCCTGGACGGTCTTTTACAAAGACCTTGAGGTCTTTGTAATGATTAATTTTTAATGTTGAATTTTTAATGGTTTTATTTTGTGCAATTGGGGCAAGTTCGTCGAGAATCTCACAGATTTTATCCACGATTTCGATGTTTTGTTTTTCGGTTTGGGTGCCGATGTTGTAGGTTTCGCCTAGTTGGCCTTTTTGGGCCAGGGTAATTAAGGCTTTTATGGTGTCTTCAACAAACATCCAGTCGCGTATTTGTTGACCGTTGCCATATATAGGGATGGGCTGACCATTTAGGGCGTTAATAATGGTTTTAGGTATGAGTTTTTCGGCATATTGAAATGGGCCGTAGTTGTTAGAGCAATGCACCAGAATGCCCGGCAGTTGGTAGGTGCGCCACCAGGCCTGCATAAGGTGGTCTGAGGCGGCTTTGCTGGCACTGTAGGGCGAGCTGGGTTTGTAGGCGTGGGTTTCGGTAAATTTTGCTGGTTTACCACCCTCACCCCAGCCCTCTCCCATCAAGGGAGAGGGG
>NZ_JACUTY010000138.1 GCF_014859555.1 Thiomicrospira sp.
ACGCTGAAGATCCAATCAAAAAAGTTGACGATGGTACTTATGCAGGACAAGCAACGGATTTATTCAACAACCATTTCTTTCCTGGTATCGTAGAAACTCATTTCACCTTTGGTGGGGGATATGAGTTAACTAATCGCATGACCTTAGAAGGGGCAATAGTTTACGCCCCTGAAGTTAGTAAAAGCGTAGATACAAGTGCGGTATCTGCTGGGATAGCTACTCAAATGGGTGCACCAGTGCCTGGAGCTACAGAACACGAAGTTAAACACTCGCAAATCGGTTATACCGTGTCATTGCGTATGAACTTCTAAAAAACCCCGCAACACACGCGTGCTTCGGCACGCGCTGTTTTCCTCCTAATAGAGCTTTAGCCAGACATTGTCTGGCTTTTTTGTTTTTAGCTTTCGCCCATCTTATCCCCTTACTGCAAGCCTAAAAATTTCCTATGAAAATTTGTCGCGACACCTTTTCTATTGATGCAAACTTGTGCATACTACACCCAAAATCCACCCTCACTTTTTTATAGGGACGTTATGGCGAAAATACTCATTGCTGGCTGTGGTGACATAGGTTGTCGTTTAGGGCTCGAACTGGCGGCGGACGGCCACCAAGTTTATGGTTTACGCCGAGATGGCGACAAAATTCCCGATCCCATGATCGCGATTAGCGCCGACTTAACCAGTGAGGCGTTAGAATTGCCAAGCCATTTGGACACGGTGTTTTATACCGCGGCGGCTGGTAAATACAACGACTTTGCTTATTATCAAGCTTATGTGGCGGGTTTAAAAAACCTATTGCAGGCCTTAAAAGGCCAAAAACTCAAACACTTGTTTTTTACCTCCAGCACCTCGGTCTTTGGCCAAAATGAAGG
Organism: Thiomicrospira sp.; assembly: GCF_014859555.1. Lineage (GTDB taxonomy): Bacteria > Pseudomonadota > Gammaproteobacteria > Thiomicrospirales > Thiomicrospiraceae > Thiomicrospira. The sequence continues at coordinate 872 of NZ_JACUTY010000138.1, forward strand.
CGAATGGGTGACCGAAGACAGCTTGGCGGAAGGCCACAACTTTTCAAGCCGCCGTTTATTAGAAGGCGAAACCCTCGCGTTAAACTCTGGCTTTCCGGCCACGGTGGTGCGATTTGGCGGCATTTATGGCCCAGGGCGCACCCACATTATCGATTTGGTGATGAAAGGTAAGGCGCATTGCATGGAAGACGTTTACAGCAATCGTATTCATACCGACGATTGTGTGGGCATTTTTAAACATTTGATGAGTTTGGATAAAACCGATGCGCTGTATATTGGCGTAGACAACCAACCCACCCAGTCGTGTGAAGTGTATGAATGGTTAGCCGAACAATTGAGTGTCGGTTACATTGAACACACCGAACCCACCGAAAATAGCCGCACCATGCGCAGCAATAAACGTTTATCCAACGCCAAAATCCGCGCCAGCGGTTACGAGTTTAAATACCCAACTTATCAAGAAGGTTACGGCAGTTTGATTTAACGCAACCCATAATGACAAGCGTAGGTCGGATTAGCGCCGCGTAATCCGACAGCAGTTAGATGTTCCAGCCTTG
>NZ_JACUTY010000139.1 GCF_014859555.1 Thiomicrospira sp.
AGAATATTCTAGCTATCGCTATCGCATCTGCCGTAGCCGCTCCAGTAGCCATGGCCGACGCGCCAACAGTTTATGGTCAATTTCACGTCGCTATCGAAAGCTATGATCAAGCTGGCACAACTGGCATGGACGTAGAAAGCCGTAACTCACGTATCGGTATCAAAGGTTCAGAAGACCTAGGTAACGGTTTGAAAGCGATTTACCAGTATGAGCTTGGTGTATCACCAACTGTCATGGGCGACAACTTCAGTCAAGATACAGGTCAATACGGCATCCGTAACTCATTTGTAGGCTTATCTGGTGGTTTTGGTACTGTCTTAATGGGCCGTCACGACACCCCATTACGTATGATCCAACCTAGCGATGGTTTTAATGACAGCAGATTTGCGGGTAACAACACTAGCAATTTCAACGGTCGCTTAGCTGGTGAAGATCGTTTAAACGAAGTTATTGCGTATATGTCTCCAGACTTTAACGGTATTAAATTGATGGCAGCTGTAGTCGGTCAGGACAACTTGGTTGAGCTTGGGGATGACCAATCAATTACCAACGCTATGTCTGTTGCGGTAACTTACGGTTCGAAAAGATCAGGTATTTACGCTGCTGTAGCTATGACAACAGGCGACAGCCAAAACAACGGAACAACAACATCAGATTTTAACGACCGTACCCGTGCAACCGTTCAATACAAAGAAGCGGGTCTAACCGCCTCTTTCATGTATAACGATGAAGCCGATAAAGGTACCTCTATGACATTAGGTGTGGCCTATAAAATGGGTAAAATCACACCACGCGCTAAAGTTGCATCAGTATCCTACGATGCCGCTGGCTCAGATGATGCTATGAACATGGCCGCTGGCGTTGATTATGCTTTAGGTAAAAACACACGTGTTTATGCTGAATATGCTTCAATCGACAAAAATAACGAAAGATTACCTGACACAACTGCAATGTCAGTTGGCTTGTTCCACAAGTTCTAATCGAGCCCTGTCCTAGACAGTTAAGATTAAACCCAAAACCCCGCCGTCAAACGCGGGGTTTTTTGTTTTGTGCTAACATATAAATCAATAAATAAGGGAATCAAGGGTCATGGCAAAAATTGATGCCGTCAAAGAAACGTTGAATACATTAAGACTGTTATTTAGTTTAGGCGTAGGCTTGGTCGTTATATTAACGGGTACGCTGATCGCTAAACAACAAGTCAATCAGCTTGATATTTATTTTTGGTTGGGCGCTTTAGTTGTCGCTATTATTATTGCGGGTCTTGCGGTTATCCTTAAAACCATCAGTAACTATACTAGATTAATAGGAGAGTTATAATGCTCAGCACAATTGTCATTGTTTTATTAGTTATCGCATTTTTAGCTGTAATGGCTTATGGCATATCCACCCTTTCCAAGCTGGGATAAGTGCAAGGG
>NZ_JACUTY010000063.1 GCF_014859555.1 Thiomicrospira sp.
AGAGTTAGTTTTGTTAGAAGGCAGTAACGATATTCTGCGTTATCGCCAAACAAACCGCTAAGAATTGTGCCTCTTAACAAGCTGACCACCAGGCCTGGTGGTCAGCTTTATTTAGATATTGCAGTTATTACTTGAAGCTGCGGATTAATATTTACCTAATTCTAAAACTGTTTCAGCATGAATTTTAAGCTTATCATCTTTAAGCTGAGCGGCCTTAACCGTCACATAATAACTGTTATTTCGACCACCCGAACAAGGCGGCATATAGGCACCGGCTTTATCCCAGTTTGGATTACGATGTGCTTCAATCATAAAAAAGCCTTTTGGCAGTTCAAAACTATGACCGGATACCTGCGGCACCCAAGTTGAACCGGTTTGTTCATTGATGGCAAAACCAAATTTACCATGACCCCCGTTATCCATCGGCTGATGGCTGCGATCGCTGTATTCAAAAATTAAAACATTGGTATTCTCTGGAATTTCACTGATCATTAATGCCGGTGTTCTCGGGCCTTCGCCACCAAATTTTTGACACTGCATACCTTTAGGTACAGCTTTGCCATTCCAAGCCGGATCGGCTAATTCCGCCACAAACGCTTGCGTTGGTAAACTTAACATCAGGCCTAACGCACCGATTAACGCCGGTAAAGTTGCTTTTTTCACAGATCACTCCTTAGTTTTTATCTTTAATTAGGCGTATGCCTTATCAAATTCTACTCCTAACGTTTAGTTTAAGTAAAACAGATTGCTCGCTTTTTTTGCTGATCTGCTGTAAGCTTGGCGCTCTTTTTACCCCCGCGATTTGGTTTGGTTGTCAGATTCAGGTCGCACTTACTCTATGAGACTTGAATATGAAATTTACCGAGCTAGGTTTAGCCGAAACACTTGTGCGCGCTGTTAATGACGAAGGTTATACAACGCCTACCCCCATCCAACAACAAGCCATCCCTTTAGTATTAAAAGGTCACGACCTAATGGCCGCGGCGCAAACCGGTACGGGTAAAACCGCTGGTTTTACTTTGCCTATGTTGGAGCTTTTATCCAAAGGTGAGCGCCCAGAAGCGAACCAAGTACGCGCCTTAATACTGACACCAACACGTGAGTTAGCCGCGCAGGTTCACGAAAGTGTCGTTAACTATGGTCAACACATTAAAGCCAGTTCAACCGTAGTATTTGGCGGCGTTAGCATTAACCCTCAGATGATGAAATTACGCCGTGGTGTGGATGTGTTAGTCGCCACACCGGGTCGTTTGTTGGATTTATATCAGCAAAATGCGGTCAAATTCGACAAACTAGAAATTCTAGTTTTGGACGAAGCCGACCGCATGTTAGACATGGGCTTTATTCACGATTTAAAACGTATTGTGAAGGTGCTACCTAAAAAACGCCAAACCTTAATGTTTTCCGCGACCTTCTCAGGTCAAATCCGCGAGCTAGCGAAACAGTTTTTGAACCAGCCTTTAGAGGTATCGGTAGCGGCACCGAATGTCACCACCGAATTGGTTGAACAAACCGTAATTCCGGTGGATAAAGCACGCAAAACGGAATTGTTGATTCACCTAGTGGCCACCAATCAATGGCAACAGGTTTTGGCGTTTAGCAAAACCAAACACGGTGCAAACCGCATGACCGAAAAGCTGGCGCAAGCTGGCATTCCAGCGGCGGCTTTACACGGCAATAAAAGCCAGGGCGCTCGTACTAAAGCTTTGGCTGACTTTAAAGCCAATAAAGTTCGTGTATTAGTGGCCACCGATATTGCGGCTCGTGGCATCGACATTGATTTACTACCCCACGTCATCAACATTGATTTACCAAATGTGGCGGAAGATTATGTACACCGTATTGGTCGTACTGGTCGTGCCGGTTCAAAAGGTGAAGCCATATCGTTGGTGAGTGCGGATGAAGTTGAATTGTTAGCGGCGATTGAGCATTTAACTGGCAAGTTACTAACGCGTCGTTATGAAGATGGTTTTGAACCTAAGCATGAAGTACCGGCCACCTCGATGGATCGCAAACCAAAACGCCGCCCCGCAATGAATGGTGGCGGCAATAACCGAGGTGGACGCCCAGGTTCAGGTGGCAACAAACCCGCTGGTGCGGCTAAGCCTAAAACAACACGCTGGCCAAATCGTGATCGTGTGAACACACAATCACGCACCAAGTCAGACTCTTAAGCTTTTCAAGTTATTTCAGCTATCCCAGTTGTTGGGCGTTAATTAAAAAAGCGCATTAAGCGTTGCAAATTATCCGCGCCCAACAACTTATCTATATCGACCTGCCAATCTGGTTGCATAATCGAACCACTCAATTTCACCGGTATTGTCACCCCTTTCAAGATGGCTAAACCTTCGGGTGGCTGTTGATAAGTGAGCTGTAGTTCGGCTTCTAGTGTGGCATTAGGCAGGTGGACTTTACCAAATGCAACGGCATCAAATCGTTCACTTTTTAAGCTGGCTTGTTGTAAATGGTAGATCCCTTTAACCACTTGACCTGATAGACTTAGCTTTTCTAAACGCGTGGCATCGCCTTGCTGAATAGGCTGACCGATTAACAATCGATTTAAATCCACCCCAAGATAAGCACCATCGGCTAGATCCGTTCTAAACAAACCATTCATATTGTATTTAATCGCATCCAGATTGCTACCCGCTGTGCGCAGGTCAAAATGACTCGATAAAGTGCCTGTTAACAAATCGTAATTCGCCACATCACGCAAAAAAGCTTGCGCGTTTAGGCGATCTAGACGCCCTTTAAGCTGATAGTGTGGTGTGTCGCTGTTTACATCCACGCTAAACTGACTACGCCAACGACCGTCATACAAGTCGGCATCAAACGGTGCAATATCCATTTTGCCATATTGCGAGTTAAAGCCCATATGCACTTGTTGATAATGAGCTTGCCATATTTGTAACGCATCGATTTGTAACTGACCCTGAACCTGACTTTCACGCAATGTGGTGACCGGTACACCGATCGGTAAATAAACTAATTCAGACGTGACCTGATCGGCTTTAGGCGTTGAATCACCCGTCGTAACACTGGTTGTGTCGGTAGACGTTGTAACGGTGGCCGCATAAAAATCCATATTCAGCTGATCTAACGCCAACTCAAATTGATAACTGGGCTGAGCGCCGTGTTGAAAATTAAAGTAACCCTTCAGATCGGTTTTATCTAGGGTTAAGGCCATATCTTCTAACTGCCACTTTTGCGGGGTGAGCTGCCAATTAAAGCCGCCTTTTAATTGGCTTAAAGCTTGTTTATCGACAAACTCAGGATAAGGTAGCTTGAAATAGTTCAACCACTGACGCGGATTCAGATAATCCATATCAACTCGGCCATCTAAGTCCAACTTATCGCCGTAATGGCCGGAAAAGCTCAGGCTCATATCGGTATCTAGCGCTTTTAACCTGACCGACTCAATATCAATCGATTTGTCGACTTGACGCCAATTCAAACCACTCAGATCAAGTTGAATTTTTAACTCAGTACGATCCATGTCTTGCGGCCAAAATATGCTCACATCGGCATTTAACTTTTGTACCGACAGGGATTTCATGTCTTTGGCTACCGACATGTGGCCTTGTTGATCGACCTGAAAGCTTTGACCGGTGTGTTGATTTTTCAACTGGCCCTGCATTTGCAGATCAAACCCTTGGCCCAATTCAATATCAAACGCCATAAGTTCTATATTAGACAGTTCATAATGCTGGTTACGTGCTGGGTTACGCCAACTTACCAGACCATCATACAAAGTGACATTACTTAATTTAATATCAAAACGTTCAGCCATCTGCGCGCTTTGTTCTATGACTTTCTCAGGCGTGCTATTAACAGTTTGCCAATTCACGCGCTCAAAACGCGGTGCGGTTTCGGTGTTAGCCGATGCAAGATTTGCGCCCCAATTGGTTTTTCCCTGCTCGTCCACTTTCAAATGCAGGCGAGGTTCAAATAACTCCACCCCCAACAAATGCACTTTGGCTTGCAATAACAAGGCAGCTAACGATACCCGCAAGTTGATTTTTTCGAACGCCAGCAATGGTTCGTCACTGTCAAACTCAGCATAACCTAATTGGCTTTGACCTATTTTGAGCTGCAAAGGAATCACACTGGTTTCAATATCGCCTTCAATCCGCAGTTTATAGCCGGTTTTGACCGCAACTTCTTGCTCAATCATGGGTTTGTATTGGTTAAAGTCGATTAAACTCACCGCCCCAAAAAATGCCGCCAATACAAATACTGGCACCAGAAAAAACACCACCACTAAAATTTTGAGTCCACGATTAATTTTGTGTCTCATACATCACCTATTCCAAAAAAAGTTCGATCAATGAGTTTAAATATTTCTGACCTTGAGAAGTCAATTCTAGCTGATTTTCAGTTCGAATTATCCAATTTTCTTTTGCCATTTGTGCCAATTTATCCTCAATGAGGTCTAAGCTCAAACCGGTGCGCGCGTTAAATAAATCCAAATCAAAACCTTGTTGCAAGCGTAACGCATTTAACATGAATTCAAACGTCACTTCGTTTGCGGCGACTTTATGCCAACGCCCATAAGAAGGCGAACCACCAGGCCTGGTGGTTAAGTCCGCTGGTTTATCGAGTAAATGCACAAACGCCCCCGGCGAAGCCGGCATTTGCGAGCGCCAAATTTCAGCGCTTTGTGGCAGGGTCAATTTACCGTGTGCGCCGGCTCCCAAGCCGATGTAGTCGCCAAATGTCCAATAGTTCAAATTGTGGCGGCTTTGTTGGCCGGGCTTGGCATAAGCCGACACTTCATAGTGTTCATAACCCGCTTGCTTGAGTTGTTGTTGGCAGGCCAACTGCATATCCCAAGCCAAATCTTCATCTGGCAACACGGGCGGTTGACGATAAAACGGCGTATTAGGCTCAAGCGTTAATTGATAATGCGAGATATGATTGGGCTGGGCACTGAGCGCTTGCGCCACATCTTGACTGGCTTGTTCTAATGTTTGCCCCGGCAAGGCAAACATTAAATCTAAATTGAAATTATCAAACCCGGCCAACTTGGCCGCTTCAATCGCCGACCAGGCCTGGTGGTCGTTATGAATACGACCCAGCGCTTTTAAATGATCGGCATTGAAACTTTGAATGCCGATTGATAAACGGTTGATTCCCGCCTGACGAAAGCCGACAAACTTGGCTTCATCCACCGTACCGGGGTTGGCTTCTAACGTCATTTCTATATCCGAACCAAAGCCCAGCAAAGCACGCAGTTGCGACATCAACCAATCCAACCCTTCTACCGACATTAAGCTGGGTGTACCACCACCAAAAAAGATCGACTGAATCGGCCGCCCCCAAATCATCGGCAAGGTCGATTCTAACTGTTTCACCAAGGCTTGCAAATAAACCTGTTCTTGGGTGGCTAAATTGATGCCGGGTTTGAGGTCGTGCGAATTAAAATCGCAATAAGGGCACTTTTGCACACACCAGGGATAGTGAATATAAAGTGATAAAGGCAAAGGCTGGGTAAAGTGCATCATAAAATTAAGTTTTGCTCAGTTATTGCAAAGCACCAGGCCTGGTTAGGCGAGTTGCGTGACCAAAGCTTGTAACGCTTGGGCGCGATGGCTAATTTGATTTTTCAATTGCACGTCAATTTCAGCGGCGGTGCATTGGTAATCCGGCAAATAAAAAATCGGATCGTAACCAAACCCACCGTCGCCTTGTGGCTGGCGCAATAACTCACCTTGCCAACGCCCCAAACCAATCAAGGGCGTGGGGTCATTCGCATGGCGCACACACACCATCGCACAATAATAACTGGCTTGGCGTTGGTCATCCGCTACATCATGCATGGTTTCCAATAACTTATATAAGTTTTGCGTGTCCGTTGCGCCGACCCCCGCATAACGCGCCGAATAAATGCCCGGCTCGCCACTTAAAGCCGCCACTTCGATTCCTGAATCATCAGCAATCGCTGGTAAACCGGTTTTTTGTGAAGCGAAACGCGCTTTAATTAAGGCGTTTTCAATAAAACTCAAGCCGGTTTCTTCCGCCTGTTCACTAAAAAAACCACCTTGCGGGCGCACATCTTTATCCGGAAACAAGGCCAACAACTCTTTTAATTTGCCGGCGTTATTGGTGGCTAACACCAAAGTTTGCATGCTTAATCCTTTTGTTTAACCAACCACCAGGCCTGGTGGTTGGCTTGATTGGGGTCTTTTAAAAATCTTCGTTAGCTTTGTTTAATGGCTTGTTTTTGTTTTTCAATTAACTCAAAAATCGCCGCCTGCCCCATACTCATCATTTGATTCATTTGCGTTAAACTAAAAGGCGCGGCTTCGGCGGTGCCTTGCACTTCAATAAAATCGCCGGTTTCGGTCATCACCAAATTCATATCGGTATCGGCATTCGAATCTTCGGCATAATCCAAATCCACTACCACCTCCCCCTTGTAGACCCCCACCGAGACTGAGGCAATGTAATGCGCTAACGGGTTTTCGGTGAGTTTACCTTGTTCAATTAAGGTTTCCAGCGCCAAAACCAACGCAACAAAGCCGCCAGTAATAGAAGCGGTGCGGGTGCCACCATCGGCTTGGATGACATCGCAATCAATATAAATGGTGCGTTCGCCCAACTTTTTTAAATCCAACGCAGCACGTAATGAACGCCCAATTAAACGTTGAATTTCCAAAGTACGCCCACCTTGTTTACCCGCCGAGGCTTCACGGCGCATACGCGTATTGGTCGAACGCGGCAACATGCCATATTCCGCCGTTAACCAACCTTGGCCTTGGCCGCGTAAAAACGGCGGCACCGTATTTTCCACCGTAGCGGTACAAATCACTTTGGTATCGCCAAACTCAATCAGCACCGAACCTTCGGCGTGTTTGGTAAAGTTTTGGGTAATGCGAATGTCTCGTAAAGCTTGCAAATTTCTTCCGCTGGGTCGCATGAGTTTTCCTTGTGATTTATGAGCGCGCCCTTAAGTTGGACGCCTATATAGCTAAGCTGTAAAATGAGGCCATTATAAACCATCTAAGGTGATCTAAATGAAGAGTATGACGGCGTTTGCCAACACCAGCCACACCACCGAATGGGGGCAAATTCAGTGGGAAATCCGCGCCGTTAACCAACGTTATTTAGAACTCACTTTTCGTTTACCAGACGCTTATCGTTCACTCGAAATGCCATTGCGTGATTTGTGCAAACAGCAACTCGAACGGGGCAAGGTCGAGTTAGGATTAAAACTCGAATTGAATCAAGCACAACAGGATTTACCGATTGATGAAGCGCGGCTATCGCAACTCAATCAAGCCATTTGTCATATTCAACAACGCCTGCCAGAAGCGACCCAAATTAATCCGTTGGAAATACTACAATGGCCAGGCCTGCTGCAAACCCAGTCGTTCGATGTAGATCAAATCCAAACTGACCTGCTGGCAAGCTTTGAATTAGCCCTGCAACAACTGAATGAATCACGTCAACGCGAAGGCCAACAATTAGCGCAACTGATCCTTCAGCGCGTTGACGCGATACGGGAACAGCTTCATAGTCTAAACCCGATTCTGCCCAGTCTTGTACAAGACTACCAGCAGCGCCTGCGTGAACGTATTCAAGAGCTCAGCGAACAGCTCGATGAAAGCCGCTTAGCGATGGAGGTCGCAATCTTGGCGCAGAAAATTGATGTCGCTGAAGAACTGGATCGCATTCATACTCATCTTGACGAAGTGGTGCGTGTTGCCAACCAGCCAGGTGCAATTGGCCGACGTCTCGACTTTTTAATGCAAGAGCTTAATCGCGAATCTAACACTTTAGGCGCTAAATCGATTGATGCCCGCGTAACTCAAGTTAGTGTCGAATTAAAAGTGCTAATCGAACAAATGCGCGAACAAGTTCAAAATATTGTATAACTATTTGTACAGCTTTTTATAAACTGGTGTACAATTATGAAAAATAGATCTTATTACTATACAAATTATATGGTTATAATGTGTAAAACACTAGGGCACCTCGATTAACCCCTGCTTGATTCTGCGGGACTTAAAGGTCACTGATTCTAGGCGTGCGTCGCCGACCTTAGTCATTCTAAGGTCAAGGCGGACTACAACGAAGAACTTATAAGACAGTTCACTTTTCGCTACTAATTCTGGAGGGA
>NZ_JACUTY010000015.1 GCF_014859555.1 Thiomicrospira sp.
AAGTAAATTCATATTTCTTGTATTATCAATCATACAAGAAAAAGTTAAACTTTAGTTGTCAATTAATTAAGGAGACTGAAATGTTACGTTTAAGACCTTCTAACGAGCGCGGCTATGCCGAGCATAGCTGGTTAAAATCCTATCACACGTTTTCATTTTCAAGCTACTTTGATCGTAATCAGATGAACTTTCGAAGTTTGCGTGTGATGAACGAGGATTGGATTGATCCAAGTTCAGGTTTTCCAACCCATCCACACGACAATATGGAAATTATTACCTATGTGATTGAAGGCCGAGTGGCGCATAAAGACAGCATGGGCAATGTGGAAGAAATTCAGCCGGGTGAAATTCAGTGCATGAGTGCCGGCACGGGGATTACTCACAGTGAATTTAATCCGTCAGACACGGATACCACGCATTTATACCAAATTTGGTTAATGCCGGCTGAAAACAATATCAAACCCAGCTACCAGCAAATCCGTTATGATCAGGCCGCGTTGGGTGACTTGGTGTTATTAGCTAGTCAGCAACCGCCTGAGGGCGCGGTGTTTATTAACCAGGACGTGGATTTGTATCGTGCTGAAATGCAGGCCGGTCAAGAGGTGAAATTTGATATTCGCCCAGGTCGTGGGGTGTGGATTCAGCTGGTGAAAGGCGAGTTGGATGTAAATGGCGCAAGCATGCAAACCGGTGATGGCTTGGCGGTTGAAGATGAAGCAGGCCTGGTGATAACCACCGATTCGCACGCCGAATTCTTATTGTATGATTTATGTTAACTAACTACGATTTTAAGGGAAAAATATGAAGTTTTTAGCGATAAGTGGCAGTGTGCGTAAGGGTTCTTTAAACACCTCATTATTACGTGCCGCGGCCGAGTTAGTGCCGGAAGATGTGACGATGGATATTCGCACGTTGCAGGGTATTGAGTTATTGGATCCGAACACCTTGGAAAATGGCTTCCCAGATTTAATTAACAAGTTGGCGCTGGAAGTTAAGCAAGCCGATGCGTTAGTGCTGGCTTCGCCTGAGTTTAATTATTCGGTGACGGCCGCGATGAAAAACGTGATTGACTGGTTGTCGATTCACCCAGAAAAGCCGCTTAAAAATAAGCCCACCGCCATGATGAGTGCAAGCCCAAGTGGTTTAGGTGGCGCACGTGCGCAGTATCAATTGCGTCAAATGTTGATTTATCCAGATGTAAAAGTGTTGGCGGTACCAGAGGTAATGGTGGGTAATGCATTTGAGCGTTTTACGGCTCAAGGTGAACTCACCGATGACAACACCAAAGCCTTGATCAAACAACAAATGCAGGTGTTAAAAGATATGTGTGCTTAAGCTTTATTTAAAGATTCAAGCGTTACTTCAGTTTTAACCCGTCCTTCAAACCGGCGGGTTTTTTTTATCTCCGTTATAGCAAATCGGCAGCCCGTATATAAAGGTGATAAAATTCATCGCTTATGTTAGGTCTAAACACCAGGCCTGGTGGTTAAGTTAAGCGGGAGATAAGGGTGGCGTTTTGGCAAATTAAGTCGGATTTTTCACAGGTGATGAACGCCAGTGACCATGAGCATTCTGCCATTGATGGCTTACGTGCTTTAGCGATTTTAATGGTGATCGCATTTCACGCTTTGTACATTGCGCATGTGGTGCTGGATAAACAAGCGTTTGTCGATCTGGTGGTCAACCTGCCATTTGGCCTGGGTTTAATGATTAGTTTTGATAAAGCCGTAGATGGTTTTTTTGTGATTTCGGGGTTTTTGCTCGCGAGCTCGTTATTACAGTCACAACAACGCGGACAAACATTGGATTTTTGGCGTTTTTACCGTAAACGTTTATATCGTATTTTGCCGTTGTTTTTTATTGCGTTGGCGCTTTATGCGTCGGTGGCTTGGAAAGGCGATTGGTATAGTCTGTTACTCAATTTGTTTTTTATGGAAAACAATTTTCCTGAGGCGACTAAGCTGATTCCGGTTGGTTGGTCACTGGCGATCGAAATGCAATTTTATTTATTACTGCCGATTCTGTTAGTGTTGAGCGGGCGTTTTTTACCGCAAGTCTTGCTGTTTTTATTAGCGCTCGCCTTGCTGATTAAGTTTTGGGTTATTTTTTCTGACCCTAATCTACACCAAGTATCGGTACTGGCTTTTTTATCTGCTCAAGTACACCCGGCTATTTTATTAGATCAGGTGTATTATCCGACCTGGATGCGTTTTGATCCGTTAATTATGGGGGTATTGGCGGCCTGGTTTTGGGTGTATGCCCGTCCACAACTGCAACAGTATAAAAGCCGATTATTTCATTTAGGTTGGCTATTAGTGGTGGTGAGTTTTGTCTATCCTGACCATCGTCAAGTCGAGGTGGTTTACCCAATTTTAAATGGTTTGGGTATGGCCTTGCACCGTCCGGCGTTTGCATTAGGCATTAGCTTTTTATTACTGGCCTTGTTATTACCGAATAGTGGTGGAGTGTTGCAAGGTTTAAAACGTGGGTTGTCGGTGCGTTTTTGGCGTTCTTGGAGTGAGATGGTGTTTCCGCTGTATTTATTCCATTTTCCGATGTTGGCGATTGCAGCGGTCGCCGTCTTTGGCACCACGGATCCGAAAGCCGTTAGCCAAGTGCATTATTGGCAAGTTGGTTTAATCTTTGTGTTGGGTGCGGTGTTGACCTGGTTGTTTAGTTTGGTGCTGCACCTGTTGGTGGAAAAACCCTTCCATCGCTATGGCCGCGCTTAAGCAGCCACTCACCCGAAGTTGGTTAAGCGTATTTACGCTGAAATTGCGTGACCTTTTGCATATAACGGCGGGTTTCTTCGTAAGGTAGGTTTTTGACCAACTGCTGGTAAACCTGATTTGGGCTAAGTTGGTTAATCCGATCAAACGCCTTGCTTCGATCCGCATCAAACGCTTTCAGCACGTTTCCGCTGCCAGTGTTGTAACCGGCAATCACACAATATTCACGAGATTGCGGATGCGTCACTCGCACCAAATAACGATCATTTAATATCGACAAATAACCCACGCCCATTCGAATATTGTTTTTGGGCACAAACAAATAGTCTTTGGTTGGCGTGCCAGGTTTGTTGTAGACCAGCTGGTGCGCATCACGCCCAGCTGAACTCGGCACAATTTGCATCAAACCATAGGCTGGAATATGGCTGATCGCATAGGGGTTAAAACTACTTTCGGCTTCCATAATGGCATACACCAACGAGGTTTTAACCTTATAACGTCGAGCATTTTCGGTAACATAAGCCGCGTATTTGTTTTGTGAATCGGTTTGGTGATCTTTCACCATGTTGAAGCTCACAAAATGGCGGGTTTTTTTATTGTAGCGGTCATGCTGATAGGCGGTGCGCATTAAATATTTTGCATATTGTTGGGCGCGCCAAGCATAACGCACGGGTTGGCCTTGGTGATCTAATACCAGGTTTAACAAAAACGGTTCACCATTCGGTGTGACATCTTTGTCGGTTAGCAGTTCAACCTTGCTGGGGTCGTCTGGGGTTAATAAGGTGGCAATAATCGCTTGTTCCAGTTTGGCTTTGGAATCGACCGAATCGACGGTTTCAACCCGAATCAAACCGGTTTCAAAGTTAACAATCGCCCGGCTTTGATATTCGTCGGTATATTTAATATATTCGCGCTGGCTGGCGACCTTTTCATCACCCCATTCTTTTAGTAAGCGTTCGGTTAATTCTTCGAACTGTTTGCGAACCAATTGATCTAAAACCGGAATGCCAGTGGTAGGGAGCTGATCGGTCAGGGCTTTACTAACCTCACCTTTGGTTAGGTTTTGGCCGGCTTGAATCGAGCGTCTGACTTCGTTGGGTGTGCAACCGATTAAACCGACCAGCGGCCCGGCGGCAAGTAATTGGAGGAGTTGGCGTCTTTTCATGGTTTGCATTATAGCTAAACACCATGTGTGTCACCAACTTTGTTAAATAATGTGGGTGGTTAGCTCAAGTAATATCCATGCGCTAAATAGCAGTTATCCGCTATAATCGTCGATTATGAAATCTTACCGCTTTAGCCTATTTCTCATTTTAAGTCTGTTGTTTGTACAGACACTCAGCATAACGCATGCCGTGGCGCATCCGTTTCATGCCGATGCCGCACAGGCCGATTCGGCGGCGCATTCGCATGCTGTTTTTGAAATAGCGCAAGCCAGTCACTCACATGACCAAACCGGAATCGACGATTGGGTTTGTGAGTTGTTTGACAGTGTGCCCAATACCGCACTCGAAAATAAAACCAACTCTAGTTGGTTAATGGCTGAAGCATTAGCACCAGGCCTGGTGGTCCCATTTACAGTTTTAATCCCGCCAACACTCTACCCTTCCAACTGGAGTCGTGCACCGCCTATCCTTAATTAATTTGATCAAATTATTTGTCTATTAATTAAGGAGTTTCACGTGAAACATACAAGTTTACGTTTGGCCGTGCTTGCGGCTTTGGGTGTGAGTGCCCCCATTTTGGCGGCCGATTTGTCGGCTATTGTTATTTCAGCCTCCCCGATTCACTCTCATGAAGTCTTTGAAGTACCGACCCAGGTTGATAGTTTGTCCGGTGATGAAAAATCTGAGCGTGATAGCGCATCATTGGGTGAGTTGTTAGAGGCTTTTCCGGGGGTTAATAATCAGTCAACCGGAGGCGCGGTTGGCAAGCCGGTGATCCGTGGTTTGACGGGTGAGCGAACTAAAGTGTTGTCAAATGGTAATACGTTGGATTATCAAGCTTATGGTGAACGCCATGGGCCAACTCTCGATCCTTATTTATATGACCGAGTGGAAGTGATTCGGGGTGCTCAAGGGGTGCTGTATGGCAGCGAAGCCATGGGGGGTGTGGTGAGTTTACATTCACCAGAGATTCCTTATGCACCACCTGGAGAAACACATCAGGAAGGTGAATTGGCGACGGAATTCCAGCCCAACAACCAGGCCTGGATGGCGGGTGCAAAAGCTGGAATCGCATCAGATAAATTAGGCTTAACCTTTGGCTTAGTTCAGCGTTCGGCGGATAATTTTCGCTCGGCTAACTCAAGCGCAGCGGACGAACCTGCACCGGGCGATAACCCAAGCTCTAAACCCCTCGTTACTGGTGAAACGCCCTATACCAATTATGAAAACCAAGCGGTCAATATTGGGCTGGGCTACCAGGCCGACTGGGGTAATGTCGAAGCGCGTTATAGTCAATGGCAGGGTAAACAAAACTTTTTATTGGTGCATGAAGAAGCGACAGGCTATGATTTGGAAGGTTCTGGTCAACAAATGCAGCATGACGAATTTCAATTAAAAGCTGAGGTGGCGCTTAACCAGGCCTGGTTGTTCAAGCCGAGCTGGACACGTTCTTACAACACCCGCGAAGAAAGTCATGATGAGCCGTTTGAAACCATGGCCGAACACAAGGGTACCGATCATTATCTCGATCTAAGAGTTAAACGCGATGATGTAAAGCTTGGCCTAGTTCATCCTAAAGTTGGCGCGTTTGAAGGCGAAGTTGGGATTGAATTAATGGATAAAACCCAAACTCTAAAATCGGGCCATTTGGCACCCAGCGCCAAAGAAACACGACATGCGGTATACCTATTTGAAGAAGCCGATTACGACCGTTGGTTGGTGCAATGGGGCGCGCGATATGACGTGCATAAAATCAAAGCCGGAATGGGGCTCGATAATGAACATTTCTGGGATGATATGGCCATCTATGCTGATTCCAGCAATGAACGCCAGTTTTCGGTATTGACTGGTGCGTTGGGGGCGACTTATCGTTTCAATGAGCGTTGGAAGTTGGCGGCGAATTTGGGCCAAGGTTTCCGTGCGCCAAGTGTGTTTGAGTTATTTGCCGGTGGGACGCATAGTGGAGTCGATGCATTTCAACGCGGTAATCCAGACTTAAAAGCCGAAACTTCGTTAAATACAGACCTTTCGTTGCGTTGGCAGGCCGAGCAAAGTGCGATGAATATGACCGCTTATCAAAACAGCATTGATAATTATATATATTTAGAACGTACCGGGTTTGAAGTGGATGCAGAAGGTGACCGTTTAGCGGATTGCAATACGGTAACTTGTTATGACGAAATGCAAGCCGAGCAAACCAATGCCGTAATGCAAGGTTTAGAGTGGCAGTTAAGCCATCAGTTTAACCAGGCCTGGTCGGTGGACACGGCGTTGGAATTGATTGCGGGTCGTGATACGTCAAATAAGCGCGATTTACCCTTGTTGCCAGCCAACAATTTGCGACTGAATGTGCATTATGTTTTAGCACCTGTTGGTCAGTTACAAAACCAGCGCCTAAGTGTTGGTTTTAAAGCCGTAGCCGACAGAAAAACAGCGGGTGAATTTGAGGCCTTTAGTCAATACGACGATATGCCATTTGGTACCGCTTCCACCGAGGCTTATCAACTGTGGAACATGGGTTATCATGCACAAATAAAAATCGATAAAAACCAACTCGATTTAGGGCTCAAGGTGGACAACCTGTTTGACACTGCTTATCGTGACTTTTTAGATACCTATAAAGGTTATGCGCAAGGCATGGGCCGTAATATCAAACTGAGTGCGCGTTTAGCATTTTAACCCGTGTTAACAACGCCCACCTGTTTGGTGGGTGTTTCTGTTTAAATCAATATCGTGCACTTTGAGTCGCGATTCTTTCGTTAAAGTCCCAAGACTGGGGGTCTATTAAGGTTTCAACATAGGCTTCGACACCATCATCTAACTCATGTAGAAAATCCAAACCGGTTTGTTCTTCAATATCTCGAATACTCACTAAAAACTGACTTAAATCTTCATTGCCTTGTGCGGTTTGTGGCATTACAAAAGCCAACACTTTTGGTGGCTCGCCATTTTTAGACTCCCGTACAAAGATTTTATAAAACCCTTTTGGAATCGCGATGAACTTATAACCCGGAAGATGATTGGGTTTGTCATCAAAAATTGGGCCGGTTATCACCGTAAACGGGGCATAGCGGTCAGCAAAATGATTCGCCGAAATTTCTTCTAAACGCTGCCAAGCGCGACGGTTTAAATTTGGTGCTTGTGGGCTAATGTTGGTCATTAAAAAGGTTTCGAGTTGGGCATTTTGGCCATAACGTGACGCAATCACGTGGTTAGGGGCAAGATGGCCACGGTCGTAACCCGTTGCGGTGTAGTCATCGTGATCAATACAAGGCAAAACTAGCCAGCAACGTGTGCTACGCCAGTCGGACTTAAATTGACTGGGGCGTGGCAATCGTGGACTAGATTCCGCTTTGGGTAAAACTTGATAGGTCACCCAAAGCGGATTACCGAGTTTTTCAGAATAGCCGACCATGTAGGCTTCGTTACGAAACACGCGCGTGCTGAAGCGGTCTGTCCAATCGGTGTCGAAATCAATGTCGCGATGTTTAGGCACACCCTCAAAACTCATGCTACTGCGCATGACTTTGGATTCAACTGCATACCAAACACTGGCGGCTATTATCCCGACTCCGGCCAATTTGGCATAGGTTTTTAAACGCGAAGCTTTAGGTTTTGTTGGTTGATTGCTAGTGGTGTAGCCATTGCCGTTATTGCCTTTGCGGCGTCGCCATCTGCGCCATCTTGCCATGCTTTATCTCCGATTTAGATGGGGTTATTATACGAGAATCTTTAACGGATTCGATCACTGTTTAACGTGGATGAAAATTTTAAAATTGTGGTTAACGGCGTCTCGCAAGCAGGTGAACGTAACGCCCCATGTCACGATAAGTCGGCAGGCGACAATATTGATATTCCAAATCCAACAAGGCCAGTGGGTCACTTTTTTCTAAAGTTTCCGGACGAATATAATCGTTAAACACACGAATGCCGGTATGAATTTCAACTTCAAATCCCCATTCTTCTAACCAGCCTAAAACCTCGTGCGGATATTGGGGATTGGGCGGGGTGAGTTTTTTACCTTTGCCAATATAGGCATTTTGCAAAATAAGCGGCCAACGCCATTCGCCTTTTAACACATTGTTATAAACAAAGGCATTACGATTGTAAAACAGTAAAGATAAGTAACCACCAGGCCTGGTTTGGTGAGCCACGGTTTGTAAGGTGGCTTTGGGTTCGGCTAACCATTCCAATACCGCGTGGAACAGTACCAAATCAAATTCTGGTAAATCGGCCACTAGGTCTTGCGATGCGCCATGCAGAAACTGAGCTTCAATCCCGGCTTGCGCAAAGTTTTGTTGCGCTCGATCCAGCATATTGCGTGATAGATCACATAAGGTAAGTTGATGGCCGACTTGCGCCAACCACAGCCCCACTTGAGCAAAGCCACAGCCTGCATCCCAAATTTGTAAGGCATCCGAGGGCTCGGAAGGTTTCACGTGAAACCTAGCTAGATCTTCTTTAATCAGTTTTAAACGCCATTCACCTTTAACTGTGCCATAGACCTTTTGTTCAAATTTATCAATTAAGTGGTCAAAATTACGATCTTTGGGTTGGCTCATGGCGGGCTCAGTTGCTGTTAACAGCCGTTATTATAATGGTTTAATTAATCGAATCGTCATTTGCTTCGCGTAACGCCTTGCGAAGTTTTATTAATTCAGACTTAAAGTTTTCCGCATCCCCAAATTCCGTAAATTCAAGATAAAGTGGATGGGCACCTAAGCGTTTTTTTGCATGTTTAATTGGGCAAAAGTATTGTTCGGTTCGCGCAATGATTTCACTCGCATAAGCCATTAGACCGTTGCCATAAGCGCAGTATTGACAGTTGATTTTCTGCACAATATTTAGGTAACGTAATTGGTCGCGGTCGAAAATGAAATAGGCGCCACGTTTAACACGCGCCATACCGTAAATCGGAAAACAGGTGTATTGATAAAAACTGATGAAGATGTCCATGATCACCAGCGGGATTGCCATGCCATAGATAATCGGTGCGGTGATAATATTTTGCGGTCGATCAACAAACAAGGTTTGAAATAGACTGGTTTTAAGTTTTTTATGTGTGCGGCCGATTGAATCTTCGAACTCAACTCGTTTGCCTTTTAGGTGATAGCTAATCTGTTGTTGACGTTCTCGTAAGGTTGCACCGAGCTCATCTTCAAGTTGCGTAATTTGTTTAAGTAGATTTTCAATTCGATTTGGCATAAGCACTTCTTTTTATAAGTTTCATAAGTATCATACCAGTGGGAGTGGCTATGCAAAGCGAAGATTTATAGCGGGTCTAACTAATCTCGCCTAGCGGTTTAGTAGGTTAATATTTATAATGAAATAAAGCATGATGATGCTTAACTAATCAAGGATTCTAAATGATAGATGAAGCCGCGATGCGAGAAGGCATAACCAAAGCCAGCTTAATTCTAAAGACCTTAGAAGTTGAAACGGTACCGGTAGAAATTTTGCAGTTACACGTCTTAATCAGTGGGGATTCGCCGAGTATTGCGGATATTGAAGCGGTTATTTCGCGCAATCCAGAGGTTATGGGGTCTTTTTTAAGTATGGCGAACCAGGCCCTTAATCGTCCAGTGGATGACTTAATTCTAAATGTAGCAGCGGCTATTCATTTATTAGGTTTAGAGGAAATTCACCAACTGTTTGTATTATCTCATGTGCTTAAAATCGTGCCAGTATCGCAAACGGATCAAACAATATTAAAGCGCTGTATGCGTGCCGGAATTGCTTCGGCTGAACTGACACACTGGATATATGGCTTAAGCCGTAGCGAAGCTTTTTTGATCAGTTACATGCAGGACATCGGGGCTTTGTATATGATGCGGCATGATCCGCTCAATTATCGAGATCAAGTATTTAACCAACAACAAGCGTTTCCGATTTCTAAATACCAGGACGAAGTGGATTACTATAAAACCTCGCATTGTTATGTCGGTGGCCTAATCACCAAACGGTGGAACTTAGGGAGCTTGCTATATCGAAGTGTGTTGTTCCATCATCATGCTGACTTAAAAAGTTTGGCTGTCATTGATGATCTTACCAGCAAAATGGTGGCGTTAAATCGGATCGCTAACTTTTTGGTGTTTGATCGTTTTTCAGACTACTATTTTACGAAAGAACTGGAAGACAGTTTTGATGAGGCGTGTGCGTTTGTAGGTGTCACAGATCATATGTTACATGCCGCTGATGCCGCATTAGAAAAATGGGCAGATGCGGAAAGTTTGCCCGAAGCCAGTCACTAAAAGATTGAAGGCTTAGTTTATTGTTTTTGCATTGGCCGAGTCCGGATAGTGATCAGTATTCGCCGCCATCAGTAAATGTTCACAACCTTCGACGCGGTTGCGACCAGTGTTTTTGGCTTTATAGAGCGCAATATCAGCTCGGTTAATGACTTGTTTAATTTGATCTTGATAGGTCACCCTTGCCACGCCGATGCTGACCGTGATCGAATCCAAGCTCGAGAAAGTATGCATTTCAACCGCCTGACGAATACGTTCAGCTTGGTCACAAGCCTGGGCTTTATCAAGCGAGGCATTGAGCATAATAAATTCCTCGCCACCCCAACGACCAATTAAGTTGGACTCACCAAACTGGAACTCCAGCAGGGAGGCAAACTCCACCAGCACCTTATCGCCCAGTTCATGACCATGTTCATCATTAATTTGTTTGAAGTGATCAATATCCAAAAATAATACCTGATAAGGTTCACCAAATTTGAGAAAACGTTGGTGTGCGGTTTGCAGGTATTGATCCATTTTAAAACGGTTCACCAAGCCTGTTAAAGCATCGGTTTCTGAGAGTTTTTGCAACATGCGATTTTTATCAATCAAGGTGTTTTGAATATCGGTTAACGCGACGGTGCGTTCTGCAACACGTTGTTCAAGTTCTTCATTGGCATATCGCAGTGCCTGGTTGATATGGCTGAATCGGTTAAACACAAACAATGCGAATAAAAAACTCAGCATAATGAGTGAAATCGCCAAACTCACTACATTAATCATGAGTTTATCAATAGATTGGCCAGCCTTTTGAATCGAATTTTGAATTTCAATCGCCTGATAATGGGAGAATTCATTGACCTTATCGGTGAATTGATTAAGCAGATCAATGCTTTGTGTGGTGACTAACTTCCGTGCTTGCTGCTCTTCACCCTGCAATGTCATTCGGGCAATTTGGGTTTGTAATGGACCGGTTACATTCGCCATTTGATGAATGTCTTCCATCCATTGACGTTCAAATGCATTTTCATCCGACAGGTAAGCGAGGATTTCACGGTTAGACAAATAATCGCTCGCATTATCGTAAAACTTCATTAAGGTTTCATCTATAAGCAGCGGATCGTCCAGCAACAACATTTGCTGTAAATTGATGGTGCGGTTTTGACCCGCAATGTGCATATTTAAAAGGCTGTGGAGTTTTTGATGTTGGTGATTAACCAGTTGACCGGCTTTGTTCAAGGTTGAGCTGGTTAATTGTTGGGCGGTCAAAACTAAGGCCGTGATCAGCACCATTACCAATATCAAACTCAGTGCAATCCATAAGCCAAACGAGTTTTCGGTCATTTTTTTCATAAGAATTGCTTTAAGCCTTAAAAGTCGTTTTATAACGTTACTTTTTAACATAAAAACCAAGCTAACAGTATATTTTTAAACGAGTTTAGCGCAAAAATTTTGAATTGGTGTAAAAATCTATTATATATAAACAAGTGTGAATATTAGCTGAGATTAATGTGATATTTAGCGGTTAAATGGCGTAACCGCTAATGGGTAGCCTTAAAGCACCAGGCCTGGTGCTTTAAGGCTAGGGCGTGTGAGGATGCGCCAATACAAAATCAGTAATAAACCAAAGCCGATAATCCAGCCCAGTTGGCTTAATTGAATCCAGTTTAAAGTCTGTTGCGGCCAAATCAATGGCAAAACAACCCGTGCAAAGGCTGCGAAAGTTAACGCGACAAAAACCCAAATCAAACCCTTGGGTGGCTCAAATACGTTACGCTGAGTGTGACCTAAGCTGATACGCGCCATCATAGCAGAACATAATAAACCGATGCCCCCCGCTGCGAGCGCATGAATGGCTAGACTGGCGGACACCATCCCGATCCCTACAAACCCATATAACACTAAGCCTAGCGTAATAAACGCATGCGATAAATGCAACGGCCATATTAAGAGCTGTGACCAGACTCTAGGATGATACCACCAGGCCTGGCGGATCATAAATAAGCCGGCTAAAGGCCAAGCGATCAAACTGATTAACCAACTACTGGGTGCGAAAACCAGCGTTAGCATTAAACTTAAAAAACCAACCATAATGCAAGTATCTAACCAATCTGCGTTACGAAATGGCGCGACACCCAATGCTTTTTCAGTAAAGAAAGGGGTTAAACGCCGGATCATAGTTAAGTTAATACTCAATACTAAGAATAAACCGACAATTAGGCTTTCCTGAACCCAAGACCAGGCCTGGTGGGCATTGATATAGAAGCTTAGATTAGCCACAAAAATCGCCACGAACAGCAAAGCCAAACCGGTTTGCGCGTTCAGTCGCTGTTTCCATACTGGCCAGACAAAGTGCAACACCAGCCCTAGATTAAACGCCAAATCAAACAGCGCGACCCAAACAATCGGCAAATCAACTAAAAACGCGACCCGTGCTAACGCCCACAAGCTAAATATAAGCCCGAGTTTCCAACCCGACGCCGAGTTCATACGCGACCAGTTCATCACCGCGGTTAGCAAAAAGCCGGTTACGGTGGCCAAGGCATAGCCAAAAATCATTTCGTGTGCATGCCAAACCACGCCGGATGTGCCACTAAAACCAGCGCTGGAAATAGGAAATTGCCACCACCAAAAAGTCATGGCTATCACCGCAAATACCGCACCGCCCAAAAAGAAGCTACGAAAAGCGCGGTCAAAAAAAATGGATGAATTCATGGTGTCCCTGTGAATTAAAAATCAAACACATCGGGCCAGTCTAAACCTGACCTGACGTGTTGAATAAATTACCTAAGTTATTTAAGTGACGTGGTCGGACCAAATACTTCATAGTGAAGTTGTTCGGGTTTAAAACCCAGCTCGGTGCAAGCATCGTGAATCGCTGCCATAAAGGGTTTGGGGCCACAGAAATAAACATCGGCTTGAGTATTAGAGAGCCATTTTTTCAAGATGTCAGCATTTAAGTAACCCTGGTGATCGGCGCCTTCGCCAAACTGATAAGCACTGAAATATTCAAACCCGTATTTATGCTTTAATAAGCTGATCTCGTTTTTCATTATATGATGTGATGCGTCTCGCACACATTGAATAAAACACAAATTTTGCTTAGGGTCTTTGTTGAGTTGGTCATGCAACATGCTTAATAACGGTGTGATGCCCACACCTGCGGCAATAAATATTTTGGCATTAATTTGATTTTTAACAATAAAATCACCAGTTGGCGGTTGAACCCATACTTGATCACCTACTTGGGCTTGATGCAAACGATTAGACACCTGCCCTGGGTGATCGGGTGAGTGGGCTTCAGTTTTAACGCTAATACGATAATAAGGTTCACCCGGGGCATTCGAAATGGAGTATTGACGAATTTCATCAAACTCAGCCTTTCCGCCTTTAAGTTTGATGCCCAAATATTGACCCGCTTCAAACTCAACTAACTCACCATCTTCTGGGATCAAATAAAAAGATTTAACTGCCCCGCCTTCGTTGACGATGCGCGAAATATTGAAGGCTTTAAAACCGCGCCAGCCGCCGGTTTTTTGTTCATTAGCCGCGTAAATTTGTTCTTCGGTATCCACAAACACTTGAGCTAAAAAACCATAAGCCACCGCCCAAGCTTTTAATACTTCGTGATCATCGGGTAAGGACAAATGTTCCTGTATCGCTTCCAGCAAATACTTGCCCACAATGGGGTAATGGTCTGGTTGAATATGCAAACTTGCGTGTTTATGTGCAATGCGTTTTACCATCGGCCCAAGTGCCTCGAGCTCGTCAATTCGGCTGGCGTACATAAAGACCGATTCCGCTAAGGCTTTAGACTGTTCGCCTTGTGCTTGGTTGGCCATGTTAAACACATGCTTAAGTTCAGGGTGGTGGTTAAACAATTTTTTATAGAACAGATGGGTAATGTCGACACCTTGTTCAGCCAGAATTGGCGCAGTGGATTTAACGGTTTCAATAATTTGGGGAGTTAGCATAAAACACTCTCTAGTCGTTAGTGGGTTTTAGGTTGTACGAAAAGCCTATTTGAGAAACTTAGAGCAACTCGGATCACTTAAGATTCATATTAAATGTATCTTTTAAAGGTGCATACTATTTGAATGTTTGATTGTTTGTCAACTATAATAGCCAAAAGACAGGGGGAGAATCGCCGTGCAATTGACCAAACAGACAGATTTTGCGTTTCGAGTATTGATTTATTTAGCCTCCAAACCGGCCCAGGATTTATCACAAATTCAGACGATTGCGACACGTTTTAATATTTCGCGTAGTCATGTGATGAAGATTGTGCAAAAAATGGCTAACAGCGGCTTAATTGAGTCGATTCGTGGCCAAGGGGGTGGTTTAAAGTTGGCCAAACCGAGCGATCAAATTAACTTGAGGGAAGTGGTGGAGTTAATGGAAACCACGTTGAATCCGGTGAATTGTCATGAGCCAGTGTGTTTAATCGAAACCAGTTGCGTGCTTAAAAACCATTTGTACCAAGCGCAAGAGCAATACTTGGCACATTTAAGTCAGTTCAGCTTACATGACATAGTGACACCACAAGTACGCCAGGAAATCTTTATAACGCAAATTTCAACTCAGCCGGCTGCATTGCATTAATCGAGGTGCCCAACATAGATTTTTGTGGCGGCGTCTTTGATGGAAATTTAAGGCTTCACGGTGGTTAAACCCAGTGACTGCCAAGCCTGCATTCCGCCTCTGTACCAAAATATCTTGTGTGCCGGATAACCTAGGTTAATTAAAGCTCGGATGTTGGTAGGCGACTGTCCGCACCAAGGGCCGTTACAGAAAAAAACCAGGGTTTTAGCATTCGAAAAATTCCAAATGCCATCGCTGACGCTGGCGTTAAACTGTAACGTTAAGATGCCTTCGACCTCAATAGGTTCATATCCATCGGACGCAGGATGCAGCTTGGTCCAGGGTAAATTGGTGGCACTTGGAATCGTGCCTTTTTCAACCCAATCTGGGGTGCGTGAATCGATAATTAGAATGGAGTCATCGCCATCGGATTTACGTTGTAAAAAGTCAAATAACTCAAGTTCACCAATGGTAGTTACCCCAGGTGCAAGCACCATAGGTTGTACACAAAATGGCGGGCAGGCTCGTGAAGTTAACGCAAAGTCGTCCACGACTCTATTATTTGGGTCTTGTACACGCTGAATGGTGACGGTCTGACCTTTATGTTGAACCTTAACCTCACTCAATTGTGAGCTAATTTTGACTTTTAGATCTTCGGCGAATGTCGCCTGGCTCAGGCTGAGCGCGAAAAAGCATGGCACGATTAGGCTGGATTTATGGAACACGGTAACCCCCCTTTGACCCAATTTAGATGAGTGGTTTGTGCGGTTTAGGTCATCAGTAAAATTAGCAAATAAAACGGGACTTGTCAAAAAAACCAAGCAACCACGAGAGTTCAAAAAGGTTTAAAAATCAGAAACTAAGCTCCAAATAAACTAGAAAAATACGAGGAAATGGACCATGAAACAATGGATTAAGTCAGCTTTTTCGTTTGAAGCCAGTCATCTATCCGAACTGATTGTATCGGTGAGTGGTGTGTTTATCGCCATGATCGCAGTGGTACTAGTGATGGCCTGGGTGAGTGAGGGTGTGTATGCCTGGTTTGTCATCGCTTCAGTGGGTGCTAGTGCAATTATCTTGTTTTCTACCCCTCATGCCCCTATGGCGCAACCCTGGGCGGTATTAGCGGGACAAATGATAGCCGGTATTTGTGGCCTAGCCAGTTGGACGCTTTTTAAAGACCCGATGATGGCCGTGCCGATAGCGGTAGCCAGCACGCTTTTGTTTATGCTGTTGTTTAAAGCACGTCATGCACCAGGTGGCGCAACCGCTTTATTTATTGCGTTGGGTACGGTTGAAGTTGAAACGCTGGGTTGGAGTTTATTATGGTTAAGTTTGTTACCCAGTTTATTAACCTTAATTGTGAT
Organism: Thiomicrospira sp.; assembly: GCF_014859555.1. Lineage (GTDB taxonomy): Bacteria > Pseudomonadota > Gammaproteobacteria > Thiomicrospirales > Thiomicrospiraceae > Thiomicrospira. Next base: position 16,071 of record NZ_JACUTY010000015.1, read on the forward strand.
GGCGACGTTATTTAACGCCCTGTTTAAATGGCGGCGTTATCCTTATATTGTGTTTAAAAAAACTCAACCACAGGCTGACAAACAGCCAGAAATCACACATGAAGATTTGGTCTACGCCAGCGAGAAAATGCAGGGCTATTTTGAAATGAGCGAAGCCGAATTTATGCAACTTTACCGTGCTGCCCGCCAACACCACAAAACCACCAGGCCTGGTGGTTTTGTGTGCTTGAGTGAGTTAAACCGCGTTTGCTTCTAACACCAGGGTTTCAAATTCGTCAATCGGGCTGGGGTGACCGTATAGGTAACCTTGGTAGTGGAAGCAGCCTAGTTGCGCTAAAACCGCTTGTTGCTCTAGTGTTTCAACGCCTTCGGCAATTACGTCTAAGCCCAGTGATTCAGATAAGGCCACCACCATTTTGGCAATCGCGACATCATTTTTGTCGATCAGAATATCCTGCACAAAGCTCTGATCAATTTTGAGCTGATCCAGTGGTAATTGTTTTAGGTAGGATAAAGATGAATAACCTGTACCAAAGTCATCTAATGAGAAACGCACGCCATTGGCTTTAATCTGATGCATTTTACTCATCACGTGATGAATGCCAACCACCAACATGCTTTCGGTTATTTCGAGTTTAAGTTTATGCGGGTTCGCGCCACACTGCTCGATAAGGTGGAGCGTTTGTTCCACAAAGTCGGTTTGGTGTAGCTGGCGTGCGCTGATATTGACCGACAGGGTGAGAGATGCGAGAGCCGGTTGCGTCGCCCAACGCACTAGGATTTGGCAAGCTTGCTGTAACGCCCAATGCCCCAAAGGCAAAATTAAGCCAGTTTCTTCGGCTAACTGAATAAACTCTCCCGGTGTCAGAATGCCAAGTTTAGGATGTGCCCAACGTATTAAAGCTTCGGCTCCCATAATATGACCATCTTGATCAACTTGAGGCTGCAGATAGAGCACAAACTCTTGTTTATTGATGGCACTGCGTAAATCTCGCTCAAGTTCGCTGCGTTTCATCACCAAAACTTGCATGCTGGGATCAAAAAACTTAAAGGTATTGCGACCGTTTTCCTTGGCGCGATACATCGCGACTTCGGTACTTTTAATTAAGTCATCTACTAAGTGATGATCACCCTGGAAAAGCATAACCCCGACACTGCAAGTGGTTTGATAATCATGATGCGCCAACTGATAAGGCAACCCCAAGGTTTGCATAACGGTTTGAATAAATTGATTGGTTTTGGTGGTGGCGCGTTCGATATTGTTAGATAGATTTTCGAGCAGAATCATAAACTCATCACCACTAAAACGCCCTAATTTGGCTTGGCTTTGGGTTAAGTCAGTGAGTCGGACGGCAACTTTTTGTAACAGCTCATCCCCCACATCATGGCCTTGCGATTCGTTGAGGAGCTTGAAATTATCCAAGTCAATTAAGATCACCGCGCCGTATTGCTGGGTTTTTTTGCTGGTTTGCAGCGTATTCATTAAGTATTGGGTAATAAGCTGGCGGTTGGGTAACTGAGTTAACAAGTCGAAGTTGGTTAAGTAGTCGATTTCGGTTCTGGCTTCGCGCACATCGGTGATGTCTAAACCATGCCCAATATAGCCGACAAATTGACCTTGAGCATCATAGCGCGGTGTACCTTCGTCAACAATCCAGCGGTATTCACCATCATGACGTTTTAGGCGGTAAATCATGCTGAACTTTTGGCGTGCATCAAATGCAGTTTGGTAGGTGTTTAAACAATGCGTTAAATCATCTGGATGTACGCCCACTGTCCAGCCATTACCCAGCTCTTGATCTAATGTTCGCCCAGTAAAATCGAGCCATGGACGATTGAAAAAGGTACAAAGTTTATCTAAGTCTGCAATCCAAATTAAGGCTTGGCCATTATTGGTCATGGTGCGATAAAGGGCTTCATTTTCTTCCAGCTGTTTGGTTTTATGAAGACGTTCGGTATTTAGAAAACGTTCACGCCGCCAACCTAAACCAAACCCCGCCACACCGATTAACCAAATCAACATATGAGACCAAACCAGTTTCATGCCACGGTCTTCATAAAAATAAGAAAAAAGTTTGATCGGCACTGCGGTACCGATGCCGCCTAATACATCGCCGACTTGATAGCCCTGTTGAGCATGGCATTTTAAGCAGCTGGCTTGTGCGATAAAGGGTTTCATTAATCGCAGATAAGTTTCTTCATTATACTCACGTAGTTCTTGCACCGGCTCTAGAGAATGTTTGAATTGATTCAGCACTTTAATTTCCCAGTTATCTGGTGCATTTTGCGGGTTCATCGGCGCTAAGCTGATGATGCGCGTCAATATACCTTCAGGATCACCGTAGTTTTCATGAATGTCGCGTAACACATAAGCCGGATTCATCAAGGTTAAGGCTATACCAGAAGTGGTGGTCACATCACGTTGAGGGTGGTTTAGATAGGGGTTCGGCGGGGTTTGTTGGTTAGGCGGCACATAGACGCCGCCATGATTAGTGGCCCATTGTCGAATCCGCATATCTTGATTGATGCGTTCACTGGCTGCCGAACTCGCCATGGCCAAGGTATGACTTTTTATTCCATAAAGGTTATAAGCCAGTGATCCTAAGGCTAAACTGGTCCATATCAATAGAATTAATGGTAAGCGAAATTGTCTAAGGCGGCTGAACATAGGCTGGCGTTACTTATTGGTTTGTGGTTTGTGAGTGATTTTTAATTATACTTAAATCCACTTTAATCACACGTTTTTAAGTGCGGACCCCAATGTTTGCAAGGGTTCTCATAACTTACAAGAGAATGAACCTAGCTTTGTACTCGCCACTCCGGATACCCTTCGGCGAGTCGTTTAGCTTGAATGCCGCGTTTTTGCAGCTCATCGACCGCCTGTTGTGACCACATGCAATAAGGGCCACGGCAATAGATGACCAGTGTTTGATCCGTCGCAAGGTCATGGAGTTTGCTGGGGATTTGTTCAATTGGAATATTGATGGCGTGCGGAATATGCCCGGCCACAAATTCATCTTCTGGTCGTACATCTAACAATGTATAAGGCTGTTTAAACTCGCGCAAAGCTTTGAGGGAAATGGGCTCATAAGCGGTATTGGGTTGCAGGTGCTCTAATAACAACGCCTGCATGCTATCGAGCTGCGATTCAGCGACATCACGTAAACTCACAATCAGGCGAAACACGCTGTCATCACTTAACGAATAAACGCTGTGTTGGCCTTGGCGTTCACTGGTCACCAGGCCGGCATGTTTGAGGGTTTGTAAATGTTTCGACACATTGGCAAGGCTGAGCCCGAGTTTTTTATGCAGGGTTTCAACATCGCAATCGGTTTGCGCCAGCACGTCTAAGATCATTAAACGGTTAGCATGTGCTAAGGCTTTACTAACCTGAGCCAATTGTTCAAACAAGCTAAGTTTAAGTGGGTTGATGGCCATATTTATCACTTTGGTGAGTTTTCATACGAAATTGAATGTTGATTAACAACCCTTTTTCTGACGCCATAATGGCTCAAACTTAATGCCTACCAACGCCCCAGCCGTGATGGCGGCGACCGCTACAAATGAACCTAAAGCCAAAGTAGCCACGCCAGACAAGCCGTGACCAACCGAACAACCCATCGCTAATACGGCACCAAACCCAACCAGCAAGGCACCGATGCTTGAGATCACGCCATCTTTAGCCGAATCAAAACCCGTTACTTTGAATTCACGATTGATTAAGCTGCTCACAAACGAACCCAGCGCCACACCAACCACGGCGATCAGACCAAACGAGATTAAACTCAAATTGGTGGGGCTCATTAAAAAGTTAACCGTGTCACCCATTGGGGCGGCAAATGTAAAGGATTGTGTGCCTAACCCAATGGGTGGGCTTTCCATAAAGGCGGCCTCTTCCATCACATAAGCACCTAACTGGCCGCCGGTTAAGGCATAAGCCGCCGCAATAATCGCACCCACAATTAAAGCTGTGATGACTGGCATTGGACGACGAAACTCGGCATTTCTAAACGCAAAATATAAAAAACTTAAACCAATCGCCCAGCTTAAAACCAGCAGGGCGTGATCTATGTATTGACTGCCCGAACCAAAAATTAAACTGGCTAAGTCTTGTGAACCGGCATAGTCGAGGTGAATAGTTAAGGGCGCCATGATGGGCATAATCCATTCACCATAAAACGAGGTACGGGTCATGATATAAGCCATCACCGACATCAGCGCAACTAGCCAAAGTGACTTGTAGCTTCCTTGGCCTAATTTAACCGTATTACGCATGCCGCAACCAGTCGCTAGCACCATACCTAAACCGAAAATAAAGCCACCGATAATATAACGGCCCCAAGCAAAATCAGCGGTTCGGTAAGGAGGGTGGCTGTCTGAAAGGTTCATCACATTAAACCATTCTAAACTACCTGAAATAATAATGCCGACACCCATTGCGGCGACAAACGTCCAAAGCCGTGTGCCATTGCCGAGGGTCAGGCGGTCTCGTAAACCACCGACCGCACAAAAGTTACTGCGTTGAGCGGTCGCCCCTAAAATAAAGGCGAGCGCGAACGCCAGCACGTAATAATTTATGAAGAAACTTGGAATATCGTTCATGAAGTGTGGCTCCCGGCTTTGGGGTTATTTTGTTATTTGTGGGGTCGGTGGATTGAGCACTCCACCGACTATCATGCCGGTGATTATAAAGGTTTAACGTTAAAACCGATAATTTTTTGCATATCTTCTGGGTAAGGCAGGATGGTGTTAGTAAGCTGGTCAACAAACGCGGCTTTATCAAGACTCAAACTTGGGTTATAACGTTTCTCAAACCCAATGGTCGATACCGCCTTACCGCTGATGCCCGCGCCACACACACTGCCGGCTTGCGCACCGGGTAAAATTTCCATGTAATCCGGCAAAGTTAATAACTTTTGCTGGATAGAGTCATAAAGTTTATTCGCCATTTCAACTTCACGACCGCGCAAGTCCGGACGCCCCACACTGCCGACAAATAACGTATGCCCAGTAATCACAAACCAAGCCTCATCGCAGCGCGATTTATCGGTTACCAATAAACTAATGCTGTCTTCGGTATGACCAGGGGTGTATAAAACTTGAGCATGTACATTACCAGCTTGAATTACTTGATTATCAGCCAAAGGCGTAAAGTCACATTGAGCCGGTGAATCTTGATGTAAACAGTATTCGCCGCCAGCACGTTTGGCCAATTCTGCGCCACCGGTATAATGGTCGGCATGTACGTGGGTGTCGATGACATAAGCAATTTTGACGCCTTTTTGCTGTGCTTTTTCTAAATAAAGTTCCACCTCATCCTGGTGAACATCTACCGCAATTGCCAAACCCTGACCGACACAACCTAACATGTAAGATAAAGAACCCGGCTCAGAATCAGGGGTATGTTGAAATAAAAACATCGCATTTCTCCTTGCTAAGACCCGATAACTCACCACCAGGCCTGCTTTTGATGTGATCAATTAGATAGTATTCAACTAATTGGTTGAATAAGACTATATCGGGTTCGGGTTTTTTATTCAACCCATTAGTTGAATAAATTTATTTATGCCGCCCAAAAAAGTTTTGGGGTGAGGTTTTGACCAATTTGATTGCAATTTTAAAACGAACCCACTAATATTCAACCAATTAGTTGAATATAAACCAAAGAGGATTTTAAAGTGCAGAATCAGCATTCCGTCGAACACGGTATTAAAGCCAATTTAAACCAAATTATACAACAACTCATACAGGTATTTTTGGTGGGTCTGGCGCTGGGGATGACACGCACGGTTGTACCCGGGCTGGCCGAAACTGAATTTGGTTTAGCCGCGCAAGCTTTTATGAGTTTGGTGATGTTTGTGGTGGTGTTTGGTTTAGTTAAAGCCTGTATGAACTTATTAGCCGGGCATTTAAGTGACCGCTGGGGGCGACGTTCTTTATTAGTGGCGGGCTGGTTGCTGGCGATACCGGTGCCGTTTTTAATTTATTTTGCACAAGACTGGTCTTGGATTGTGTGGGCGATGGTGTTTTTAGGTTTGAACCAGGGTTTATGCTGGTCTATGGCGTTAAACAGTAAATTAGACTTAGCCAAAGCCAATCAGAAAGGTTTAATTAACGGTTTTAATGAGTTTTCAGGTTATGCGGCGGTGGGGATCGCCGGCTGGTTAACCGCTTATTTGGCTGAACTTTATGGCGCGCGTGAAGCCCTGCTAGGGTTTGGTTTAGTGGTGGTTGGTTTAGGTCTCATTTTGGCAATTTGGAAAGTCATCGATACTCGTGCTTGGTCTGAACTGCATCAACATCACCATCGTCAAACGAACGGCGCCGATCCTGAGAAATCCAGCTTAGCGCAAATGTTTGGTTATGCAACGTTTAAACAACCTCAGCTAGTGGCATTAAACCAAGCGGGTCTGGTCGAAAAATTTATTGATGCATTGGTGTGGATTTTTATGCCAGTATATCTTATTAGCCAAGCGCAAAGTTTAGTGCAAGCCAGCGCCATTATTGCCATTTATGGTGTGGTCTGGGGCGGCTCACAATTAATTACCGGGCCTTTGTCGGATCGTTGGGGGCGCCGCGGTTTAATTGTATGGGGCTTTTGGTTGTGTGCGATCAGCAGTTTTGCTTTTGTGTTAGTAGACACGGCTTGGGCTTGGTCAATATTGGCGGCGTTAATGGGTTTTGGTATGGCCATGCTTTACCCAACTTTAGGCGCGGCAGTGGCGGATAACAGTGTGCCCAATCAGCGCGCGACTATTTTAGGCATTTATCGTTTTTGGCGTGACTTTGGTTACGCGGCCGGTGCTTTTTTAATGGGCTTATTGGCTTTTTATACCGAATCGGTAATCTGGCCATTTTATTTTGTCGGCATAATGATGTTTTTATCTGGACTCTGGGTTTGGTTGGCTTTGCCCGCTTCGCCGGCTAAAGCTAAGTCTTAAGCAAGGGACAATCACCCTCTAATTTTACGTGTTATTAAGTTTTGGCAAGCAGGTTGCAATAGCCGCCTAAACCTAAAGTTCAACCCACGAAATTGAAACCGATTATATTTGTTTACAAGGAATTCTGATGATGTCGACGCAACAAGCCTTTATGGGGTTAAAAACCCATTTACAAAAAACCATTGTGGGTCAAGAAGCCTTATTAGAGCGCATGATGATCGCCATGTTAACTGGCGGCCATGTGTTATTAGAAGGCCCACCAGGCCTGGCGAAAACCACCGCGGTGAAAACCTTGGCGAAGGGCGTGCATGCGAGTTTTCAACGCATTCAATTTACACCGGATTTAATGCCCGGTGATGTAATGGGCTCGGATATTCTCGACCCCAACACCGGTTCGCTCAGTTTTGTAAAAGGCCCGATCTTTAATGAAATCGTGTTGGCGGATGAGATTAACCGCGCGCCACCCAAAGTACAGTCAGCTTTATTGGAGGCGATGGCGGAAAAACAAGTTACCGCCGGCGGACAAACGCGTGCTTTGCCAGAATTGTTTATAGTAATGGCCACGCAAAATCCGCTTGAACAAAGTGGTACTTATCCTTTGCCTGAAGCGCAAATGGACCGTTTTATGTTGCATGTGGTGCTGGACTATCCAACCGAAACCGAAGAGTTGGAAATTCTGCGTCGTGATCGCGCCAAACACTATGGCATAGATAAAGAAGCCGACACCTCAAGCTTAACACCGCAAAACGTATTGGACGCGCGTCGTGAAGTCGCTGAACTACATGTTGCCGAACCGGTAGAAAAATATCTGGTGGCGTTGGTCGCCGCCACCCGTAAGTTGGATGAACTCGATGACACACTTAAAGCTGTGCTGGATGTAGGCGCCTCGCCACGGGCCTCGCTCGCTTTATTGCATGCCGCCAGCGCTTATGCCTGGTTGCAAGGTCGTGACTTTGTCACCCCGGATGATGTGGCAAGATTAGCGCCCGATGTATTACGCCATCGTTTAGCCCTCAGTTTTGCTGGCCGCGCCCAAGGTTGGACGCCCGATCAATTGATCGCCCGGTTATTAGAACTGGTCAAAGTGCCGGTTTAGTTAGCTACACCCCTCCCTTGATGGGAGGGGGCTAGGGGCGGGTGAATTGCAGTTGTGTAACTGGTAGTAAATAAGATGCTAAAACAAAACCCAAAATTGACAAACTACGCAATAGATATGCGTAAAAATCCAAGTGATGCGGAGGATAAGTTATGGTCTTTTCTGCGTGCAAAGCGTTTTGAAGGGTTGAAGTTTAGACGACAGCAACCTTTGCAAAACTATATTGTCGATTTTGTGTGCCATGAAATTAACCTGATTATTGAGCTAGATGGCGGTCAGCACAATGAAACTGAAATGATAAGTTATGATCAACAAAGAGCAGCAAAGTTTGAGGAAGCGGGTTATCAAGTGCTTCGGTTTTGGAATAATGATGTGCTGATGAATACAAACGATGTTTTGGAAGCGATACGTTTAGTGTGCTTGCAGCTCACCCGCCCCCTAACCCCCTCCCATCAAGGGAGGGGGGAGTAAGTGCGTTCTATTTTTAAATTCTGGCGTAGTTCGGCTATAAACCAACACAATATCAGTCAGCAACCGATTCTGTCGGCTCAGCAAATTGCGGATTGGGGGCAGGAGCTGGAGGCTTATTGGGCGAGCTTGCCGAGTTCACAGCGTTTAAGTGAATTGGCATTGTTTGGCGACCAATCCAGTCGTTTTCGTGGTCAGGGCATGGAATACGAAGAAAGTCGTTTATACCAGCCAGGCGACGAATTGCGCCATCTTAATTGGCGATTAATGGCGCGTACCGGTAAAGCCTTTACCAAGCTGTTTCAGGAAGAACGTCAGGCGCAGTGGGTGATCTTACTGGATCAGCGTCAGTCAATGCGTTTTGCCACCCAGGGTCAGCTAAAAGTCACGCAAGGGGCACGAATTGCAGGTTGGTTAGCCTGGATGGCACAGCAGCAACGAGTGCAAATTCAAGCCATCGGCCTAAGCGAAACCGTGTCGATGACACCGGTGATTCAGGGAATGAATTTGTATCAGCAAGTCATGCAGGCGTTAGCGATTCCTTGTCCGCCCACAGCCGATCAAGTCGAACCTAAGTTAGCGGATGTTTTAAACCAGCTTAAAGCCCATTGGCCGAATGGCACACGGGTTTGGATCATTAGCGACTTTGCCGACTTAACCGAATCCGACCAGGCCTGGTTGACGGCGATGAATCAATCCTGGCATTTAAGTGCGTTTTGGATTGAAGACCCAGCCGAAGTGCAATTACCCGCCAAGCAGCCATTAAAACTCCAAACCCACCACCAGGCCTGGTTGTTAGATAATCAACAACAATCTCAATACCAAGCTTGGGCAAAACCCCAACGCGATAAGCACCAGGCCTGGTTAAAACAAGCGGGCGTGGATGTGCATAACGTGCAAACCACCGATAGCTTACAACGCATACTGGCCGCCGAATTATGAACTTAACTCTAATGGATATCGATTTATTAAGCCCGCCACCGGCCGAGCCATTGATGAGTGCTTGGCTGTGGGCTTTGATCATAACCCTATTATTGGTCAGCTTGATAGGCCTAGTTATTTGGTTGTGGCGATCACCAGGCCTGGTGGTTTGGCGTTGGCGACGTCGGTTAGCGGGTTTACAAACCGATCAACAACGCAAACAGCTGGCATTAGACATCTACGACTGGCTCGCCCAACGCCATATTCCGCTCGATACCGCTTGCCACCAAGCTTTATTAACCGTCTGTTTTTCAGCCAACAAGGTGGACGCGGAAGAATTGGCAAACTGGTTAACCAAGATGAAGGCCTGTTTATGACGATGTTATTAGACTGGTGGGATTCTTGGCATTTTGCTTATCCGGCCTGGTTTTGGGCGTTAGCGGCTTGGCCGTTTGTGCAAACCATCTGGCCAAACACTTGGCGACCCAGCGGAGAAGCCGGTCAAATGCCGGTGTTTTTCCATCCGAAAATTGATCAGTTTATGGCAGATTCATCACACACGGATTTCACCTCCACAACCCAACAACGTGACTTAAGTCGGCGTGTGCTGATCAGTTTGCTTAAGTTCAGCCTTATGCTGAGTTTGTTAGTGGCTTTAGCTCAACCTCAACGTCTGATAGAACAAGCGCCGCAAGCCAATAGCCAGCCGGTGCGTGATATTGCGTTGGTATTGGAAAGCTCGGTGTCTTTCGTGCTTGAGGATTACGAACTGCAAGGCCAGCCCACCAGCCGGATGGAGGTGGTAAAAGCGGTATTGGACGAGTTTGTGCAAGGTTTAAGTGATAACCGTTTTAGCTTAGCTTTATATGCCGAACAGGCATACACTTTGGTGCCGATGACGTTTGATAACCAAGTCATGCGTGCCAATTTGCAAAGACTGCAACCCTATTTAGCTGGCCGCACCGATCAAGCGGTGGGCGAAGCCTTAGGCTTAGCTTTAAGAGAAGTCGCGCAAGCCGAGCAAACCGATAGCATTCAAAAACGTTTGGTCGTATTGGTGAGTGATGGCGTGCAAACCCCCAGCCGGATCAATTTAGATTCTATTATTGAATACGCCAAGCATTTATCCGTGCCGATTTATACCATAGGTATTGGCGCAGGCGCGGCGATACCCGCCGAAAACCCAACCTCCGGCTTGATTTACCAAGCCTTGCAAACCCGTGAACTCAAAAAATTGGCGGAGCAAACCAAGGGGCAGTTTTATCAAGTCGGCGGGCCGGATGATTTGCAATCGGTATTAAGTTCGATTGAACAAACCGAAGGTGTGCAACGTACGCCCACCAGCGAAACCCGTTGGCAAACCCAGCCGCTATATTACACGCCGTTAGCTTTTGCGTTAGGCTTATTACTGATTTGGTGGTTGCTGACCTTGGGAGGCCAAAGATGGAATTGCTAGCCGAATTAAGTCAATTTAGTTGGCGTGAAGCCAATTGGCTGTGGGGATTAGGTTTTCCACTGGTTTGGTGGTTATACCAGGCCTGGTCGTTACGTCGCCAACAAACCGATTACGCCCAAGCCGAATTTTGGCCTTGGGTACTGAGTCAAAAGTCAGCGCAACGCAAATTTAATCTGCTGGCGAGTTTGGCTTGGGTTGCTTTGATATTGGCGTTAGCTGGGCCGCGAATTGAACAAACCGATGTGATTGAATCCGATCGAGCTGGTGTGGATTTACTGGTGGTAATGGACGCGTCACGTTCGATGAGTGCACAAGATCAAAAACCGAATCGGTTTGCTTTTAGTCAAACCCTAATCGAATCGGTTAGTCAGCAGCTTAATGCACAAGATCGAATCGGTTTAATCAATTACACCGCTCAAGCCCATTGGGTCACGCCTTTTACCCAAGACAAATCGCTGTTTAAACGCGCTTTGTATTTAACCGAACCCAACTTATTGCCGCTGGCTGGCAGCCAACTTATCGACAGCCTGAGTTTTGCAGTGCAACAAGCCGCGCGTCAAACCATCGCGCCGTTAGTGGTGTTATTGGTTACCGATGGTGGCGGATTGGATGAGGTGTTGGATTCAAGCCAGCTGAGTGATTTGAGAAACCAACTTGCACAACAAGATGCCGAGTTAATTTTATTAGCGGTGGGCAAAACCCAAACCGTTTGGTTGGCAGATGAGCAACATCCTTCCGGTTGGCTACATGATGATAATCAGCCAGTGGATGTGGCCTTGCCTCGGGCGGCCTTGCAAAACCTGAGCCAGCAACTGAATGCGGACTATTTAGAAGCCAGTGGTGAGGCCGCTCTGCTGGAAAAATTACTAGACCCGATTCGTGCCAAAGCTGAACCTTTGCCGGTTAACCAAACCAAAACCGAGCAATCGGATTTAGCCCCTTGGTTAATGGGGTTGGCATTGGGTTTATTCATGATTATTCTGCACCTACCCAAGCCAGGCTTTAAAAGACTTTTACCGGGTTTGTCGATGCTTGGATTAGGTTTATTTAGTTTGATGTCAATTACCCCGAATACGGTTTGGGCGGCATCCACATCGTTAGAACATCAAGCTTACCAAGCGTTTGAGGCGCAAGAGTTTGAGCAAGCCGAACGACTTTATACGCGTTGGCTGGAAACGACTCAAGTCGAACAACCCGATCAAATGTTTCGGGCTTTAATCGGCGCAGGTAATGCGGCTTATCGCCAAACCCAATATGCACGTGCGTTAACCTGGTATCGCCAAGCCGTGTTAAACGCACGCCAAGATCAAGCACGTGCGCAAGCCTTGTTTAATTTAGGCAACGCTTACGCGCAACTTGAAATATGGGGTTTAGCGGTGGAAAGTTTTGAAGCCGTGAGTTTGTATCAAACCGAGCATGTCAAAGCCCAACAAAATTTAACACTGGCTTTAGCCGCCTTAACCGAACAACAAGCCAAGGCGGCAGAACAGGCTGCGGCCGAGTTGGCGGCAAAACAACAAGGCTTACGTAAAGATTTAGACGGCAGTTTGCACGGTGGCAGCCAGCCAAACCCGAACAATGAAGCCGGTTCGGGCGCCGAAGGCGAATCGGATGATGGTCGTTCAGAAGGCACGGGCTTTAGTTTGCCGGAACGATTGGCGGATTCTGAACTCTTAACGGGTCAAGACTGGGCGTTAGCCGGTTCAGCCAAATTCGTTGAAGCGCAATTACAAACCCAGCGCCGTTTAGACAATCTGCAAATGGAATTAAAAAACCTGCAAGACAATCAACAAGCCTTATTAAAACATCTGTTTGAACGCGAAGTCGGATTTCAGGCGCGTCAAGAAAAAGCACATGCGATACCGGGGGTGCAACCATGGTAAGGCGCAGAAATGGGCGACTATTAAACTTCACGACTTTTGTCGGCTTTTGGCTGATTTTATTGTCAATTAACAGCGTGTTCGCGCAAACTCAAACCCTAATGTTAGGCGAGAGTTTAAACATTAATTTGCGCAGTGATGATACGTTTGGCGATTACAAAAAGCTTGATTTAACGCCGCTCAAAACGCACTTTAAATTAGACGACTCATCACAAACCAGTGATCGTATTCGGTTAGTTTTAACACCCAAACAAGCTGGTCAAATTGAAATCCCGCAGATCAGTAGCGGGGGTTTAACGATTCCCGCCCAAATCCTAAACGTAAAGCCAAATGAGCAGGTCAATATAGAATGGCAACTACCACGCTCAATTCTTTGGCAAGGCGAATGGGCGGTTTGGCGAGCCAAGGTAACAGTAAAGGATGCCGGCTTGCCGGTGGCGATGGAAGCGTTAGATACGCCGGATATTCTTTATAGTGCGCAAGCACTTGCGCAAACCTTAGACAATCAGCGGACCGCCGAATTTGTACTGGTTCAAAGACTGGCCAACACCAGCCCAAAATTAACTCCACCAGTGATTCGGGTGCAAAATCGACAAGGTTTGCGCTGGCAGTTTTTTGCACCAGAAAACGATTATCAAATTCAGCCTTTACCTAGCTATGTGCCAGCTCAAATACCGGTGGGCGAGTTTTCATGGTTAGTTAATCGGCCACTTTGGAATCGCACGGGTGCGTTAGAAACGATCGAACTGACATTAAGCGGAATGAATGCGAGTCGTTTACCTGACTTAGGTGATCGAATGACCAGCGGCGAAGGCATTAATTGGTTGACGGCACAAACTAGCACCACAGAAAATTTAGGATTAGAGGGGCGGACTGAAACACAAACCTTAAACCAACCCTATCGAATCATGTCATCTGGTTGGGGTTATTACCCCGAAATAAGGCTTCAATATATTGACCCAGAGACAGGCAAATTAGTTGATTTGATTCAACCCGCCGAGCTTTATATTGCGTTACCGGCTTGGCTGTATTGGGTAGGGTACGTTGTGTTAATGTTCGTTGGGATTGGGCTGCTAATGGTTTCAATCAAATTCGGTAAAATAGGCTTTTACCGAGTGCGGCGTGATCGTGCTTTGGCACACACAACCGATGCATTGGCACGTTGGCAAATTTACCAAGCTTGGGGGCAAGCGCGTGGATTAGGTTTGCCCCAAACCCACCAGGCCTGGTTGGATGCCTATGAATCAAAGTTTGGCATTAACTCGGCGTTGCGTGCCGAGTTTGAAGACTTGGATCGTCAACTTTACAGATGACGTGACAGCCATTGTTTAAATTGGGTTAAGTCCATCGCGCCTGAAATTCGATCGACTTCTTGGCCATTTTTAAACACGGCCAAGGTCGGAATTGAACGAATGCCAAATTGCGCCGCCACCGCTTGTTCTTGCTCGGTGTTAATTTTGACAAAACGCGCCTGCGGATGGGTTTTAGAAAACTGTTGCGCCGCTTGTGCAAAAGTGGGTGCAAACATTTTGCAAGGACCACACCAGGCTGCCCAAAAATCAACAATCACAACTTGGTCAGTTTTTTGAATCGCTTTATTAAGTTGTAAGCCCGTCATTTCAAGCGGTTTATCAATTATTAAAGCTTGTTTACAATGTCCGCAACTCGGTTGGTTGGACAGTTTTTCAGCCGGCACACGATTTAAACCACCACAATTTGGGCACATAATAATCATCTTGACTCTCCTAACTTGAATGGTTTAACTATAGTTGTAAACCTGAAAAATTCAAGACTAAACTCAATACTTCTAAACGCCTCGTTACTAACTCAGCCAATTCGGTTTGGGGCTTTGTTGACCCGACTTTTCATAACCGTAATCCACAAATTGATGCAGGGTTTCATCGTGTGAATGAATGAGTTCGACCAGCTTAGGATCATCCGATGTAATGCGGGCTTCAACGCCATTTTCAATCGCTCGATATTGCATCTGAATTTGTTCACGAAACTCAAACAAGGCCGCAAATAACGGATCCCAGGATCGAATTGCGCGTCCCGAGGCAAAACGTTTTTCCATACCTTCTACATGATCAATTAACACATTTGCCAATCGAGGGTCTTCGCTGGTGGTGCGCGCTAATATGCCGTTTGCTAGCTTTTCAGTTTCGCGTTTTAGTTGCTTGTGTTGCTCTAATAACTCAGCAAACAAAGCTTGATCGCGTTTATGGGATTCATCACTGCCGTGTCCGTGTCGGTAGGGCTTGTCAGACATATAAAATTACCTCTATGGATATTTTAACCACATAACCAAAACAACATCAAAACAATGAAAAAATAGGGGCATAAAAAAAGCGACCAATAAGGCCGCCTAATATTCTGAGGAGCTGAGACTCCCGACAAGAGACTCAGTTAAGACTAAAAAACCAACCTGGTTAAACAATGACAAATAACCAAATCGTTATAATATAGTCTACAACATAAAAAACAGTAAATTATTGAGAAACTATGAAGATAGCGTTAGGGCAATCCTCAACACGGGCATGCCGTGTTGAGTTAACGCTCAGTATTAAGCTGAAGTGTTTGGCGTTTCAGCCGAATCTGTCTGGCTTAATTGTTGCGCATTATAGTTAGCCTGCGCTTGCAAAGTTGAGGCGTAAGTTAAACCGTGGTTGGTATCACTCGCTTGGGTGTTTTGATCTTGCACAGGCGCATTTTGATTCACTGTTTGGCTGGCGGCCAAGTCCATATAATCATTACCGGCTGCTTGGCCTTGGCTTGACAAGGTAACCGTTGTATTACCACCGCTGCTGACATCAGTAGAAGCGCGGTCGGTTACACGGTTTTCAGCTTGTTGGGCCGCTTGGTTCTGTTGCGGCACCACACTCATAGCGACCGATTGCATGGCTGGATTGATTGTATTACTCATCATCAACTCCCTGGTTGTGTTGTGACTTCGGTTGCATTATCACATTCGCAAGTGACTAAAAGCAAGTGAAACTGTGCAGATAGTATGAATTAAGTGGTTGATTTATAAAGCGCCTTAGCCAGGTTGTTGGCAATTAGTCGTTATATTGAATCACTGAGCGTACTTTCATATCGGCGTATTCAAAGCTGTTTAATGCGGCTAAATCGACTAAACAAGCCAAGCCGACTACTTGATAACCAACCCTATCGCAGAGTTCGCAAGCGGCTTGCATTGAGCCGCCGGTGGCAATTAAGTCGTCTAATATAATAATGCGCGAGCCATCGCCTTTTTGCATTTCTAACTTATCGCGCCCATATTCCAAGCCATACTCAATTGAGGCGTGCACATTGGGCAACTTGCCGGGTTTGCGTACCTTGATAAAGCCCTTGTTGTGTTTGTAAGCTAAAGCGGCGGCAAAAATAAAACCGCGAGACTCAATACCCGCAACATGGTCAATGTTGGCCCATTCTTGTTGACTAAATAAATCACTCATCGCATCAATGGTGGCGTGTAAATGATTTTTAAGTAAAGGTGAAATATCACGAAACAAAATGCCCGGTTTTGGAAAGTCCGGTACATTTGACATATATTGGCTTAAAGGATGTGGATTCATTTAGGTACCTTAAAAATGAGTATTCTATAGTTTAACGAGTTTCTCTGACAAAATCAGGCGATGGGCGACCGTACAAGTAACCTTGTAATAAATCGCAGCCTAAATCATGCAAGATACGGGCTTGTTCAGGCTCTTCAACGCCTTCGGCGACCACGGCTAATTGTAATTCTTTTGCTAGGGTAATAATGGTTTTAACAATCGCGGCATCATTTTCATCAACCAGCATATCACGCACAAACGACTGATCCACTTTTAACGAACCTAAGGGTAAGGATTTTAAATAATTTAAAGACGAATAGCCAGTGCCAAAGTCATCTAAGGCAAAGTTGATGCCGAGGGTTTTTAATGCATGCATTTTTTCAGCGGTATCCTGAATATCATCCATCAACATACTTTCGGTAATTTCGAGTTCTAGTTTGCTAGCATCAATATTATATTGACTTAAGGCATGATTAATAGAGTCCACAAAATCTGGCTGGTGGAATTGACGAGCACTTATATTAATCGCCAGTTTTAGATTTTGTTTGTCGGGTTGTTCTTGCCAGGCTTGCAGGGTTAAGCAGGCCTGGTGGAGTATCCATTTGCCGATGGGGATAATGAGTCCGGTTTCTTCGGCGACACCAATAAAATCAAATGGAGTAACTAGCCCCTTTTGTGGGTGCTGCCAGCGAATTAAGGCTTCATAACCGTGTAACTCACCCGAAAAACAATATTTAGGTTGATAATAAAGCACAAACTCCTTGAGTTCGATTGCGCGCCGCAGGTCAAATTCAATTTCGCTGCGTTTAGAGGCGGCTTCTTGCATAGATGGATCAAAGAACCGAATTGTATTACGCCCTTGAGCTTTAGCTTGGTACATCGCCAAATCTGAACGTTTCATAATTTCATCGGCGGATTCGTAGTGGTCAATAAACAGGTTAATCCCGATACTGGCGGTTAAAACATATTGGCTCTCAGATAACGGATAAGCCTCATTAAAGCGATTCAAGATTTTTTCCGACACCAGTTTGGCGTGGTTGGCGGCCTCTTCCTGTTTGAAGCCTATATCTTGCAATAAGATAATGAATTCATCACCACCGGGTCGGGCGACCGTGTCGCCTTCTCTCACGCAGGATTTTAAACGCTCAGCGACTTGTTTTAAGAGTTCATCGCCCAGTTTATGCCCTAACGTATCATTGAGGTTTTTGAAATGGTCGAGGTCAATAAACAGCAATGCACAATAATGCAGATTGCGCGAGCTGGCGGAGATCGCCTGAGCAATATGGTCTTCCAGCAAACGACGGTTCGCCAAGCCGGTTAATGGGTCGTAAAACGCGAGTTTATGAATACGTTCTTCATTGAGTTTACGCATCGTGATGTCACTAAAAGTCGATAAATAGTGAGTAATTTGACCTTTAGGATTCCTGATCACAGTGATAACTTGGTGTTCGGGATAAATTTCGCCGTCCTTGCGACGGTTCCATATTTCGCCACGCCAGCCGCCGGTTTCAATAATGTCGGCCCACATTTGCTGGTAAAACTCATCGTCATGCACACCAGACTTAAGAATACGCGGGGTTTGACCCACGGCTTCTTTCTCGCTAAAGCCGGTAATGTCGGTAAACGCATGGTTGACCCGAATAATGGTTTGATTGGCATCGGTGATTAAAATCGCCTCTTGAGTTTCAAACGCCACTGATGAAATTCGCAGGTTTTCTTCGTTGCGTTTAACCAGCGTTAAACTATTCGATAAACGTTGGTTGTAAATCATTAATAAAAAGCCCAGCAGCAAGATGATCGCTAACGCCACCCAGCTCATCATGACCTCTACTTTGCGTGCTTGCCAAATGTCTTTCCAGCCAATTTCAGGCAGAATATGGTACGGGCGTATTCTTAAACTTCGCATCAGTTCACGAATAGGTTCGTAATCGGCTGGCACACTGAAACCGTAAAAATTGGCGTTACGTAAAACCGGGCTATTATAAGGTATGGCTAAAAATGCGCTGGTGACCTGTCCAGCATACTCCATGCGAATATGTGGCATAGCCGCGAGCGGCCATTCTGGATAAATTTGGGTAGAAATTAAAAACGGAAAGCCGGCCAATTCTTGTGGATTCAGTACGCGCAGATGGTCTAAATTTATTAAGCCACGCGCTTGCATGTTTTCTAATACACCAGTGCGTACAAAAGCGGCATCGGCACGATCATCCAGCACCGCGTTAACCGCTAAATCATGTGGCATTTCGGTTTCAAATACACTGTAACTATCAGGCTCAACACCTGCGAGTTTAATTTCGTAGGCTTGCATCATATAGCCACCAAACGAGCCTTCTTTAGGTGAGGCAATACGTTGACCTTTTAAATCAATCAAATCTAAAATGTCGGTTCGGTCATTTTTAACCACAACCACACCGCCAAAGCCCCGCAGCGGGATACCATCATGCAACGTCATTAAACTTACCAAAGGACTTGACAGGCCTTGAGAGTGTGCCAGTTCAACATAAAAAGCCGAATTGGTAAGCACAAAGTCGAGCTCACGTCGTGCCACCGCTAAACTTAATTCATCATAATATAACGGCCGCAGTGTTAATTCTATGTCGGTGAGCTGTCGATTTAGGTGGTCGATAATCGGTTGCCAGCGTGCTTCAACTATCGGCTTAGGTTGAAAGGCGAGCACACCCAGCACAAAGGTTTCTTTTGCTTTAAGTGTGGTGGAATAAAAAACAAATAGAAGCCCAAGCAATAATCCCCAGCCAAGTTGCTGGTCGGAACGTCGGCCGATCATAAACGTGCCTTAGGAATAAATTCGTTGGTAAAAATGGTGCGTAAATCACAGTCGTCTACAATAATGCCAGCTTCATGCATCACGTAAACTAAGTGGGCCGCGGCTTTTATCATACGGTCATCCAGTTTGGATAAATAAGCGTAGTTGGCAAGCGCATCGGGCATTAATAAGCCACGGTAAACTTGCATTATATCTTCGGCTGGCATATTCATGCGTTTAGCAATGCGGTGGCTGGCATCCATAGGATTGGTGCGGAAATGATGAAGTGCATTAAAATGTGTATCAATCAGATCATACAGCGCCATTTTATGGCGCTGAGCGGCGTCGGCCGTGACCACCAACAAGTCAAAGATTTTGTCGGGAATTTGTTGGCTATTAAACAGTCTGTGACCACCGGAATAGAGTAGTTTGGTGGCATTGGGTTCATAGGTAATAAGCGCATCTACTTCATTATCCAACCAGGCCTGGTGGTGATGGTCGAAACTCATGTCGACCAACTTGATTTCATTTCGATCCAAAATGCTGTGGTTCAGAAACTCGTGCAGCATCAGCGCGCCTAAAGCAGAGGCTTCGTAACCAATGGTTTTGCCGGTTAAATCTTGCGGCGTTTTTATGTCAGGCTTTGCGATTACGACATCGGCACCCACCGAAATATCAAAAATCATCGCCACGCGTAAATCGTAGCCTTCACTGCACAAACGAATCATTTCATCTAGCGTTAACATCGCCGCTTGGGCTCGGCCATCACGAATCGCTTGCATGGATTCTGAGGCATTTGGTGTGTCTAGACTTTGCATACCGTTTAGTGGCAGCCAGCCTAAGTCACGCGCCATAAAAAAGATTTCGTAACCCGGCCAAGGATGCCCTGCGACCACCAGTGGTTCAGTCGGCCCACAAGCTGATAACCACGGCGCGAGCATAGAGACGCCAGATAATTGTAATAGCTGGCGCCGACTAAGTGATGGGAGGCGTTGCGAAGCCATGGTTTACCTCGATCAGTTCAAAAGAATTAAACTGATTTTATACGTTTTTGTGATTAGCGTGTCTGTTTTTCGACTATTTTACATGTTCTGGGACGTGTTGCATAAATTCGGCCGCCGGAAAACCCACAAAATAACCCTGTGCATAATGAATGCCGAGTTTTTTAACCGCATCCAGGGTTTCTCGGTCTTCAATAAACTCGGCCACGGTTTCAATCCCAATCGATTTAGCGAGCGCCACGGCACTTTCGACAAACGCGTGATCAATCCGATCATGCAACATATTGCTAATAAATTCACCTTCAATTTTTAAATAATCGATCGGGAAATGTTTTAAATAATGGAAAGACGAAAAGCCTGAACCAAAATCATCAATTGCAAACCGAAAACCTTCAAATTTGAGATCACGCACAAATTTTTCAAGCAAACTAATGTTGCGCACGGTTTCGCGTTCAGTCAGCTCAAACACAATAGAGTTAGGCGAAATATCGAATTCTTGTGCGAGGGTTTTAACCTGGTTAATGAACTCATTTAAGATCATCGCCTTGGGCGATAAATTGATGAATAACAGGCCTTTGTATTGCGAATCGCGCATTTTCTTAAAGGCTTGTTTAATCAAAATATAGTCGAGTTTGTGCACGATTCCCATGTTTTCTGCGACATCAATAAACTCATTGGCGGTCACTAAACGCCCCTTGTGGCGAATACGCATTAGCAGTTCATGCACCTCCACCACTGGTTGATCGCCAGCGATACCTAAAATCGGCTGGAAATGGGCTTCAATTGAGGACTCGTTTTCTAAAACATCCAACAAGAAAGAAGTTTTTTCGGTGTTTCGATGATACAAATCGTGCAATTCATCGTCGGTTGGAATCGACACTTGATCTTTACCGATATGCTTACTTTTGTACATCATGTTGTCGGCGACCACAAACAACTCTTTGCTGGATTTAGCGTGTTCCGGATAACTCGCGAGCCCAATCGAACAGGCGACATGCACACGTTGGTTGTTATGCGCGATTTCCTCAATTTTATGCACTTGATCCAGCACTCTTTGGGCGACATCGTAGGCTTGGCCCAGGTTGGTTTCGGGCAATAAAATCACAAACTCATCGCCACCGTAACGTCCAAATACATCGCCAGGGCGCAAGATGTCGTGTACCTGAGTGGCAAAACTTTGCAACATCAAGTCACCAAACGCATGGCCAAACCGGTCGTTGATGTTTTTAAAGTTATCAAAATCCAACACCATTAATGAAAACGCATAGTCTTTGCGATCGGCACGGCCCATTTCGTATTCCAGCATTTCATTAAACACGCGCTGGTTAAATAAATTGGTAAGTGGATCACGTGTAGCGTAATACTCTAAATCGTGGGTGTATTTATTGATGGCTTTGATCGAGCCGACCACGTTAATTAAAGTGGTTAAAATGCTTTCGATCACCATCGCGCGGGTTAGGTCCTGGCCAACCAGCGATTGCACACCTATGCCGACTACGCCACCAATTTTGGGTGTATCTAACATTAAGCTTTTGGTTTGGAGTTCAATATCTACACTATTTTCACGCAATGATCGACTTTCATCCGCAATCGAATGATGAATATCAATGGTTGGGTCATGGCGCAAAATTGGGTGATTTTTAATTTGATTACACGCCGAATCTTCAAACATCTTTTTCATCGAATCGGTGGGCACACCGGCCCAAAAAATCTCCATCGCAAAACGTTCTTCGTCGTCGGTACGAAACACCACAAACAACGCGTACATGGGAAGAATTGTGGTCATCTCAATAATCAGATTATTAATGTGCTCTTTCCAGTCTTTGACGACTTCAGAGGTAATAATAAACTTATCCAGCAGCTGAATTTCAAACTCCAAAATATCGCGATCCACCGCCACGGTTTGAAGTTTTTCCGCCAAGCTTTGGAACTGTTCACCGAGTTGCTGGAATTCACTGTATTCAGAAAACAACGCATTCGGTTCAATGTCTTTTAAGTCGCGCACCTTCTGAATGCTTTGCACCTGGTTGTGCAAGGTGGTGATGGCTTTGTTTAATACCGAAGTTAGTTTAAGACCAATCAAATAGGCCATCAACATAGGCAAGGGTAATAACACCAAGAAAAACCAGAAAAACTGGGTTTTGGCCTCAGAGATTTCCGAACCTAAATCCTGTGAGATATGCATAATGCCCAGCACGTCGCCTTTTTTTGCGTTGGCATGGCAACTTAAGCAACGCGCTTCGGCTTTTAGAGGTAGCAGGCTTAAGCGTAAATCACCTTTGGCGTGCACCGCGGCTTCACCTGTGCGAAATACCGGGCTAATCCATTGCTTAACATCCTCATTCATGTCTTGCTTAAATGCGCCGTATAAATCAGCCACTAAAGCACTGCGGTATATATCAATTTCAATGTCCGAACGTTGGTAGGCTTGCTGGGTATCGTCTAAAAACTGGTTAAGTTGCTCGCGACTCCAACCTTGGCTCATAATTTCGTACATCTTGTCGAAGGTCAGTTGCGAAAGTGTGACCGCCCCTTTCTGAGCATTTTGAGTGAGCACTCGTTCAAAAATATTGGAGGCGACCAAATAGGACAAACCAAATAGAGCGAAAGAGGCGACAAGTGCGCCCATTAAAATAAGTTTTTTGATGCTGGTCGGTTTCATTAGATGCGTTTCAAATTCGAATAAGATGTTCAGTATAGTGGAGCCACCGCAGGACGGCTAATAAAAAACCGTTATAACCCAATGCAGTTGTATAAAAAGTTGATACGGAATAATTTTAGACCAGGCCTGGTGCTGGATAAGCTGAAGGCTTTCAATAACTTGACAATCTGAAATGACGGTTAGATTGGAATTTTGCCAGGTGAGTAAGCGTTAAAAACAAAGTAAAAATAATTATAAAGTGAATTGTTTAGCGAGAGCTTGGCTGAAAACCCGAAGCATTTCGCTCCGGGTTGAGGGGTTAGACGAAGCCTTTGTAGCTTAAATAAGCCTCATAATTGTCGTTAAAGTCTTCAATACCTTCTGGCGACATCACCCACAAGCGTTGCGCTAATG
>NZ_JACUTY010000064.1 GCF_014859555.1 Thiomicrospira sp.
TGCAGCAAGCGGGTATGGCGATGTTGGGTCAAGCGAACCAGCAATCACAGAACGTATTGTCGTTACTGAGATAATTGACTAGGCTTGTAGGCGCTCTAACTTGTTAGGGCGTCGGCCTTTACTAATTAAAGGAGAAGGTCATGGAAACGTCTGGACTTTCAAATAATATTGGATACCGAACGGATACTTCCAGTTCATCTCAGGTTGAGCAAAAAACGAGGCCTGCTGTTGAACAAGTTGAGAAATCGAAACCGGTTAATCAACCAGAGGTAACTAAAGCTGAGCTGTTGGAGGTTGATGTTGAACGTGTCAGTGATGCGCTTTCACAATATGGTTTAAGTGTCAGTTTTGATCGGGATGTTGAAACCAATCGACCGATTGTTCGAATTGTTGACAGTCAAACCGATGAGGTGATTAAGCAATATCCGACCGAAGGCGCATTGCAAGTAATGAAGAATATTCAAAACTATTTAATGCAACAACCAAGCTCTGGCATGGATAAACAACAATTGACAGGCGCCTTATTCAATGAAATCATATAGATGATGACTTTGTTAGGGAGTATTCACCATGAGCGAGTTAACCAGGCTGGCTACTACGGTGTCAAATCAGGTTTATGTAAATGCTACAAAAAATTCGTTCACGTCTTTTAACAATGATGGTAATGGACGATATCCGACGCAGCTAACGGATGTTTTAAAAACTGCGTCGCCCAAACAAAATGACGGTCGCTCGGAAAGTGCGGTTGCGCCTGTCGAAACGAAACAAGCAACGCCTGAAGCGTTAGATCAGGCTGTGCGTGTTGCAAATACCCAATTAGAGGCTTCAAAAACCAACTATCTAAGATTTGAGCGTGATGAATTAACCGATAAAATGGTGATTGCGATTAAGAATGCTCAAACCGATGAGTTGATAATGCAGATTCCTTCAGAAGACTTTCTTCGTATTGCTAAAAACATTGATGCTTATCTAAAGCAGGTTAACAATGGGTTTAGTGATAGTCCAAATTCAATGCCGGTGGGGTTGTTTACTAACCAGCAGGTGTAATGTTTCCCTTGTGTGTTAGCGGTCTTTATGGCCGCTTTTTTTCAGATAAATTTCTAAAGTTTTTAATTTAATGGTCGTTATCTTTTATACAGAGTAAATCAAAGCGTTTGTGTTGGTATAAAAGTCGCTTAGAACTTTTGCAATAAACGCCCTGACCAGGAGAAGTATTATGGCTAACGAAATTGGTAGTACGCTTTTAAACTCACTAACTAAGAGTTCATTTGATGTCGGAAACATGGCGAAGGTTTTGGCTGAAGCTGATGTGGCAGGGCCGTTAAATATTGTTGAGCGTAAATCTGAAAAATATAATACCGAGTTAAATGCCTTGAAGTACTTGCAAGCCAACTTAACCGCTTTTAATACCTATGCAAAAGATCTGGCTTCGCCAGATTTGTTCACAAAAAATAACGTAAGTTCTTCTAATGAAGCCGTTGTGTCGGCTTCTATAACGGGTTCAGCCACAGCGGGTTCGTATAATATTGAATCGATGCAGTTGGCTCAAGCGCATACGGTTATTTCAGGCAAAACCTTTGGTTCGCAATATGATGCCATTTCGAATGGTACGATGACGATTAACGGCCAAGATATTACGATTGATGATTCTAATAATACCTTGGAAGGTTTGCAGCGCACGATTAATGCATCGGGTCTGGGGGTGACGGCCTCGATTATTAATAATGGTGGGCAATATCAGTTGATGATGAGTGCAAATCAAACCGGAGCGGCAAGTCAGTTTACAGTAACTGGTCATCCAGATTTTGCTGGTGCGGATGAGTTTGCGGCGGTACCGGGTGCTGAAGGTCAGGATGCGATTATGAAGCTGAATGGCGTTCAGGTATCCAATTCGACTAACTCTTTTTCAGATGTTGTAAATGGTGTCACCTTTAATCTCAACTCACAAGCGGTTGGCACGACCCAGGTCGTATCGATTGCAAGCGATACCGAATCGGCCGTGACAGCAATCAAAGACTTTGTTCTGGTTTACAACCAGTTAGATACTATTTTGAAAGAGTTAGGTTCTTATAAGCCATTAACCGCAGCTGAAATGGAAGACCCTGAAAAAGAGTTTACTGGTGACTTGGCGGGTAACAGCTTGTTGAGAGATTTAAGAACGCAAATTCGAGAGTCTATGAGAGGCGAATTAGCCGGTGCAACTGGTTCTTTTGATTCACTGTCGAGTGTGGGGATTTCATTTGACCGCTATGGTCAAATGCAGCTAGACGAAGCGCAACTCAATTCGGTTATTAACTCTGATATGGGTTCTATTGCCACGTTGTTTTCAGCGGGTGGAACGGCTACCGATAATTTTGTTGATGTCACTGGTAGTTCGGCTAGGACACTTGAAGGTAGTTATGCATTGAATATCACTCAGGTGGCTGAGCGTGCCACAGTCGCGGGTGATACCGCGGTTGCGGCCGGTGGGGTAGATTTATCAGCTATGACAGCGGCGGAAAGAACCTTTAGCATTGGTGTTGATGGCGGTGCAGTGGTTGATATTACACTTGCCGCACAAAATTACGCCAGCCCGCAAGAGTTTGCCGCAGCAATGGCGGCGGCCATTAATGGCAATGCCGATATTATGGCTTCTGGCGCGCGCGTGAGTGTGAGTTTAGATGCGGCTAGCAATTTAAACATTACATCAAATCGTTTTGGTTCGACTTCAGGGGTTGATATATCAGCGTTTGCGCCAGCTGGGTTTAGTGCAGCGGCAACCGATATCGGCCAGAATGTGGATGGTACGCTTACCATGAGTAATGGCGCAACCGTAAATATTGGGGCTTATGCGGACATGAATGATGGCCGTAAAGTAAATATTTCTGATTTCGCGGTAGATTCTTCCGGCGCAGCAGCTGATATAAGAGGCTTGAAGTTCGAAGTGCAGGGCGGTGCTATTGGACCGAGAGGCACGATTGATTTTACCGAAGGCTTTGGTAGTAAAATGTTCAATACTATCAATAATGTTTTAGAGGCGGATACAGGCTTAATCGGACAGCGCGTGAACTCTTTAAATGATCGCTTGGGTGAGCTTGAAGAAAGACGTGAGAAGATTGATGTGCGATTTGAAAAAATGGAAATGAAGTATCGTATGCAGTTTTCCATGATGCAGTCGATCATGTCGCAGATGCAGGAAACTCAAAGCTTTTTGACTCAAACCTATAATAGACCTCAGCAATAATTAGACAGGGAGCTAAAAATGAGCTTAGCAATGCGTAATAAATTTGCTCAACAATATGCTAATAATTATGTTGAAACCGCCGTAGTTGAAGCGACGCCTCATAAATTAATAAAATTACTCTATGAGGCCGCGATTAAAAATCTAGGCGTAGCTAAGGTGTTTGTTGAGCGCAAAGACTATGCAAAAAAAGCCGAACATATTAATAAAGTTATCTCCATTCTGCATGGCTTAAAAGCGGGTTTGGACATGGATGCTGGTGGTGAAGTTGCAGGCAATCTTTGGGCTTTGTACGACTATATGGTGCGCCGAACCTTTCAAGCTTCTGCTAAAAATGATGTAGAAATGATTAACGAAGTGGTTGAGCTACTTAAAAATTTGGATGGCGCTTGGGGCGAGATGCCGGCTGATTACCAAAACTTGACACAGGATCAACTAAAGGTCATGCGTCAAAAACGGGCAGCACAATAGTGATTAAGCCAAAGGTATCTGAGCAGTTAAAATTGATCGCGCATTCCCAGCAAATGTTGGTGTGTGCGCAACAACAACGCTGGGATGAGTTGCGTCGATTGGAGGATCAATTTCAACCCATGTTGGAAGGTTTTTTTTTGAATGTCGATTTGCCTGAACAACAGGGTCGAGCTTTATCGGCTCAGTTGCTTGAGCAGAATGAGCAAATACAAACCTTGATAAAACAAGAGCAGACGCGTATTCTTGCTTTGCAAAATGCCGAAGGCCGTAATATTAAGGCGATGCAGCAGTATCTAGAAACACCTCAAAAATAAGTTCCTTTTGTTCTAATTATAAGTAATCTTTTAATTCTTGCTTGACGAAATTTTGACACTTTTGCTTTTTTTGAGAGTAGAATGTCTAAAAATTTCACTTGCGGCGAGAACATGTCTTTAAATCTTTTTTCTACCTTGGTTGGCGAAAGCCAGCTTATGCAGACTCTTTATGATTCGATCACCGATCTGGCCGCGACGGATGCGCCTGTTTTGATTTTGGGTGAATCGAGCACTGGCAAAGAGTCGGCTGCGCATGAATTGCATTACGAATCGGCCAGAGCATCGGCCTCATTTGTGGGTTTTAATTGCGCGGCGATTCCGCACGAGTTGTTGGAATCCGAAATTTTTGGCCATGTACAGGGCGCGTTTCAAGGCGCGATTACGGCTCGAAAAGGGCGGTTAGAATTAGCTCACGATGGCACCTTGTTCTTGGATGATGTTGATCATTTACCTATGCCGATTCAATTAAAGATCTTACACGCTTTGCAGCAAGGGGAATTTTACCCCATGGGCGCGCAGACACCTTTAAAAGTGAATATACGTTTGGTGGTGGGTGCGACCGAAAACTTGGTGCATTTGGTTGATGAAGGCTATTTCTCGGGCTCGCTTTACGCCTTGTTTCGTTCACATATTTTGCATATGCCGCCCCTGCGTGAACGCACCGACGATATTGAGTCGTTGTTTCAGGTGTTATTCGCCAAAGTCCAGTCTACCGATGTTTCACCGCCCTTGTTAGATAAGGCGGCATTAGAGTCTTTAAAAGACTACGATTGGCCGGGCAATATACGCGAGCTGGAATGTTTGGTTGAAAGTTTAGCGGTGAGTTTTGCCGGTAAACGGATTCGGTTGGAGGACTTGCCGGAACGCTATCGTGAACCTCACTCTAAAGATCAGTTACCCCTCGGTTTGATTGAAGATGAGATGGCTTTTTTGTTGTCTAATCACTTTAGTGAAGACGATGAATGTCGTGCCTTTATACCAGATACGAGCCATGAATATAGCCATAACCATCCAATGTCTCAAACCATAGAAGCACCAGGCCTGGTGGATATACCCAGTTTTGATTTGCATGCCGGCTTGCCGATGAAAACCTATTTACAGCAGGTTGAATTGGAAGTGATTTGTGGCGCATTGCAAACCACGAAAGGCAATGTATCGCAAGCCGCCAAACTGTTGCAAGTGAACCGAACCACCTTGATCGAAAAAATCCGCAAACACGATTTAAAGGAGCTTTATATTGCTTAATCAGGTCGAAAAAGATCGTTTGGAAGAATTGGAGCAAGCTTTTGCTTTATTTAACCAAACATCGGATCAACTGACTCAAGCCTATGAAGCCTTGCAAAACCAGGTGGTTCACTTACAACAACAATTAGCCCAAAGTGATTCCGAAAAACGCCGCGTAGCGGATCGTTTAGAACGTTTATTAACGCTGTTGCCCGCCGGTGTAATTGTGTTAAATGTGCATAATCAAATTATTGAGATGAACCCAAGCGCGCAGTCTATTTTGGGCGATGAAGCTTACGGACAGGCATGGAACGACGTAGTGCGGCGGGTTTTTTTAAGCACCAATGATGCGCAAGAGCTGATTACACATAACAAAACCATTTATCAATTATCTCAGGTACCATTAGACACGACCTTAGGTAAGATTTTATTGATTCAGGATGTGACGTCCGCACGTCAGCTGCAGGACCATATAAACCGCCATCAGCGTTTGCGTTCGATGGGCGAAATGGCGGCCTCACTCGCGCACCAAATTCGCACGCCTTTGGCGGCCGCTTTGTTGTATGTGTCCCAACTTTCGTCTGACGGCTTGGCGGAAGATAAACGCCATAAATTTGTCAATAAGAGCTTGTTAAGTCTTAAGCATTTGGATGGTCTGGTTAAGGATATGCTGCAGTATGCGAAAGGCGGCAGCGTGGGTGAAGCTATTATTGACTTAGACGGGCTCGTCGAAAGTCTGCAATCGGCCGTTGAACAGCAGGTGGTTAATAGTGACAGTCAATTGAATATTAAAAATAAAGCACCAGGCCTGGTGGTTAAGGGTGATCATGATTCGTTGATGACCGCCTTGCAAAACCTGGTGGTTAATGCCATAGATGTGGTGCGAATGCGTGCTAGCATTGATATCCGGATTCATGAGTCAGCCGATGGCTGGGTAGATTTAATTGTATCTGACCAAGGTCCCGGCATTGACCTGGCGATTCAAGAGAAAATATTTGAACCCTTTTATACCAGCCGTGCTAAAGGCACAGGGCTAGGTTTGGCGGTGGTGCGAACCGTTGCCGAAGCACATGGCGGTGAAGCTTGGGTGCGTTCTAAACCAGGCCAGGGCGCGCAATTTGGGATACGTTTGCCTTTGATTAAAGAGGATGTGGTGAGATGAGTATTGCGAAGATTTTGGTAGTTGAAGATGATCCAGAACTTCAAGAAGCTTTAACGGATATTCTCATGCTGAATGAGTTTGAGGTGTTAGCCGTGAGCTCGGCTGAAGAGGCTTTGGTCGCCTTGGATGATGATATTGGCATGGTGTTTTCAGATATACGCATGGATGGCATGGATGGCTATAATCTGATGAAACGCATCCGAGCTTTAAAACCGTATCTGCCGATTGTTCTGATGACCGCTTATGGCACGATTGAACAGGCGGTAGAGGCGATGAAAGAAGGCGCGGTGGATTATATGGTTAAGCCGTTTGAAGCGGGCGTGTTGGTGGAAAAAGCCAAAGCTTATTTTAATCGTGATGCCTCATCAGTAGATGACTTTATTGTGGCCGATCCGGTGACCACTCAAATTAAATTGATGGCCAATAAAGTGGCACAAAGCGAAGCCAGTGTGATGATCAGTGGTGAAAGTGGCACAGGTAAAGAGGTATTGGCGCGTTATATTCACCAGCAATCCGAGCGTCGTGAACAGCCGTTTGTGGCGATCAACTGTGCGGCGATCCCCGAAAACATGCTAGAAGCGGTGTTGTTTGGTTATGAAAAAGGCGCATTTACCGGTGCAATGAAAGCCATGCCGGGTAAGTTTGAACAAGCTCAAAACGGCACGATTTTTTTAGATGAAATTGGTGAGATGAAGCCGGACTTACAAGCGAAGTTGTTGCGCGTATTACAAGAGCGAGAAGTCGAACGTATTGGTTCGATCAAGTCGATTCAATTAGATTTGCGCGTGCTTAGCGCGTCAAATGTGGATATGAAATCTGCGATTTCGGACGGGCGCTTTCGCGAGGATTTGTTTTATCGCTTAAATGTGTTCCCTGTGCATTTACCGCCGTTGCGCGAACGCCCCAAAGATATTGCCGCGATTGCCGAAAAACTCTTATGTCGGCGCTGTGCAAACGCACGTGTGCAACCGGTTATTTCGGCGCCCGCTTTAAAAAAATTGATAGAATATGCTTGGCCAGGTAACATACGTGAACTGGATAACGTGATTCAGCGCGCCTTGGTGATGATGGTCGGGGATGCGATTAATGAGCAAGACTTATTGTTTGATGGCGACCATACTCGATCGCCGATGGCAGCTAGCCCAGAGAGAACGCGCGCGATTAAGATGGATGAAGATACGTTGGCCAAGGGAAACGAAGACAGTCTTGATTTAAAAGCACGAGAAGTCGAGTTGATATTAACCGCTCTCAAACGAAATAAAGGCCATCGTCAAAAAACAGCCGATGATTTAAACTTGAGTCCGCGCACGTTGCGTTATAAGCTAGCTAGACTTAAAGAGCAGGGTGTTGAAATTTCTTAATAGCCTGATAAAAAATGTTTTATTGGCATATGACTTGCTGGTTATGTGATAATAATCAATAGGGCACCTCGATTAACCCAGAATGAATTCTGGCAACGCCAAGTTTGTCAGATCAA
>NZ_JACUTY010000140.1 GCF_014859555.1 Thiomicrospira sp.
TTCTTTAAAAATTAAATTGCTTTTTGCTTCACCCTTGGATGGGTCGGGAAGTTCACACCCGTTTCAATTGTATTCTGATCGGCCTCCTCGGGTATTGGGTTAATACAGACCTCCGCTGGCGGTAATTTGACCAAGGGTCGCCCTTGGCTAAAGCGTTGCGGATGTTTTGCAAACGCTTCATCTAGCGCTTGTTGGCGTATTGTTGCAATTTGCTTGTAATCACCGCTAAACACTTGATAGGGCGTGAACCCCGCCAGACTGCCGTGGTGATGTTGATGGTTGTACCAGCTCACATAGTCTTGGCACCAGCGCATGGCATGGTCGTAATCATCGAAGCGGCGCGGATAATCCGGCTGATACTTCAGCGTTTTAAACTGCGCCTCGCTCATCGGGTTGTCGTTACTCACTCTGGGGCGGCTGTGAGAGGCGGTAATCGCCAATTCACCCAGCAGATCAAGATAACAATGCGCCGTCATCGGCGTGCCGCGATCTTGATGTAACGTTAAGCTGTTGGGGGCAATCTGGTAGCGTTGCACCGCCTCATCAATCAGTTGAGATGACAGCGCACTGTTTTCTTTGCGCGAGAGCATCCAGGCCACAATATGGCGACTGAATAAATCCATCACCACATACAACGAGAGATATTCGCCTCGTTTTTGAGTGGGTAGTTTGGCAATATCCCACGTCCACACTTGATTGGGCGCATCGGCACGTAATCTGGGCACACTGTGCGATTGTGGCGGACGTTGTGCGCGACGGTCACCGTTGAGTCGGTTCGCACGTAATAGACGGTGCATGGTGCTCACCGAACACAAGTACTCCCCTTGCTCCAATAACCGATGAAACACTTGTACCGGCGGTTGATTGCAGTAGGCTTCACTCGTAAGCGTGCTAATCACCTGTTGACGCTCCGGTTCACTCAGTGCCTTGGGTTGTTAAGGTATAGCGCGATGATACCCACGCGGCAACCTCGGCCCACAGAAGGTGTGCGCCTTGATCTGGCGGCGCAGCGTATTACGACACAGTGCTAAGGCATCGGCGGCCACACGTTGTGACACATAAGGCGGTAGGGGTTGATCGATCATCATGCTCACGAGTTCTCGTGTTCGAGTGCTTCGATCAGTGCCAAGGCTTTTTTTTGGAGTAAAAGGCAGCCGTCTTTGACCGCCATCTGCTTGAGCAGACGCGCATTCTCTTTTTCTAACTGCTCAATACGCTTTTGCTCTGGGGTTTTAGACGGCGCAGGACCGGGCTTGGATTTAGCTAAACCCTTAACACCTTGTTCGGCAAACTCACGACGCCATTGCGCCAGCTGATTGGAATAGAGTTTTTCACGGCGCAACAACGTCCCTAACTCACCATGCTT
>NZ_JACUTY010000065.1 GCF_014859555.1 Thiomicrospira sp.
GTTCAAAATCCAATAATTCATTCGGCAAATCCATCACCAGGCCTGGTGCAAACTCTGGATGACTGCAGGCGCCCAATTTTATACATAAGCATGGGGCTGTAAATTTTTAAAAACAAGCGGTATATCAGGTATTTAACCGATTTATGGGGGCTGTGTAAGCTAGATTATAAAATTTTAGAGGGGTAAGTGTGGCTAAAGTGGTGCGTGATGCACCACTTTTGTTTGGGGTTAAGCTAGGTCTTTCGCTTCTAAATATTTTTCAACGTCTAATGCGGCCATGCAGCCTGCACCGGCGGAAGTAATGGCTTGTTTGTAAACTTGATCCATCACGTCACCGGCCGCAAACACGCCTTCAATGCTGGTGGCGGTCGCGTTGCCTTGTAAGCCACTTTGCACTTTGATATAGCCATTTAGCATTTCAAGCTGGCCTTCAAATAAGCCGGTATTCGGTGTGTGACCAATTGCAATAAATACACCAGCCAAATCGACATCTTTGGACTCATTGGTTTGGTTGTTTTTAATGCGCATGCCGGTGACACCTGTTTTGTCGCCTAATACTTCTTCTAATGCACTATTAAATTCGATTTTTACATTGCCGTCTTTAGCTTTTTGTAACAGTTTGTCGGATAGGATTTTTTCACTGCTAAATTTGTCGCGACGATGCACTACCGTTACTTCGGCGGCAATGTTGGATAAATACAAGGCTTCTTCAACCGCGGTGTTACCACCACCGATTACCGCGACCTTTTGGTTGCGATAGAAAAAACCATCACAGGTTGCACAGGCCGATACCCCTTTGCCTTTAAAAGCTTCTTCTGAATCCAAGCCTAAATATTTGGCCGATGCCCCGGTCGCGATAATTAGCGCGTCGCAAGTATAGGTTCCGCTGTCGCCACTTAGGGTGAATGGGCGGCTTTGTAGATCAGCTTTATTGATATGGTCAAAGATAATTTCTGTACCAAAACGCTCAGCATGTTTTTGCATGCGAACCATTAAATCCGGGCCGGTCAAACCTTCTACATCCCCCGGCCAGTTATCGACTTCGGTGGTTGTGGTCAACTGACCACCTTGTTGCATGCCAGTGATGATGACAGGGTTCAAGTTGGCTCTGGCCGCATAAACCGCCGCGCTATAACCGGCTGGGCCTGATCCTAAAATAAGCAGTTTGCAATGTTTGGTTTCCATAATCTGATTCCTTTTCGGTTAATAAATGGGTGCACTCACGCTAGAGTTTTGCCTGGTCAATAGGCTGCCCCGTGTTTTAGGCGGAGTGGGTCTACCATACGACGGCTTGTGTGTTAAAATTCTAGCAGTTTTTACGAATGAAAGATAATCAACTTGGCGTCAAGTGAGCTTGGCAAATGGCTTGCTTGTCTCGACTTATAAATAGGTATGATTTTGAATTTGATTAAATCAGCGAATAAGGACAATAACCTCGACGATGCAGGTGCGATAAAACCATCCTCACGTTGGAATTGGTTGTTAAAAGATTTAGTGTTGCTAAGCTGCATCGGCTTGGCATTTTTCTTATTTATTATTCTATACAGCTATCATCCAGATGACCCTGGCTTTCAAATGGCAAGCTCGGTTGACGCTTTCAATAATTACGGTGGCGCCAGTGGTGCTTGGCTATCGTCTTTAATTTTGTATTTGTTTGGTGTGTTCGGTTTTGCTTGGCCGTTTGGGATTTTATTGGCCGGTTGGGTTACCCTAAAAATTCGTTCGGCGACTGAGTTTGACTGGGTGCGATTTGGGCTAAGTATGCTGGGCTTGTTGATTTTGGTGTTCTCGGGCGCCTCGATGGCTAGTTTATATTTACATCCAGATAGTTGGGTGGTGAGTTTGCCTTATTATTCAGGCGGTGTACTGGGTTATGAGTTAAGTTTGTGGCTGGTGCAGGGTGTTGATTTATTAGCGGCCACTTTGTTCTTCTTGGTGATGTTTGCTTTAGGTTTTAGCATGTTAATCGGCCAGTCTTGGCTAACAATTTGCGACGTGACGGGTCGTCAAACTTGGCGTTTGATGAGTTATATTCATAAAAAAGCCAAAAAACATGTGGTGCATTCGGAACAGTTTAAGAATGTATTAAGCCGGCTGGATCTAAAAAAAGAAACCCAAAGTTTACCCAACTCACAAACCGTAAAGCCGGTGGTTGAACAGCGCGCAGATATGAGTGCTCGCATTGAAGAAAAACGCGCTAAATTATTTGATTCGTTCAGCAAACCGGCTGAAACTCAAATGCCGATTGAGGCCTCGTCAACACCATTTGAACAGGTGCAACAGCCCGCTTCAAATGCAACGGGCGCGGCTTCAAATGTGCAAGTGCATGCGCCTCATAAATCGGATTCTTCGGCTTATGTGCCGGAAGCTCAGCATGCCGAGTTACCGAGTTTGGATTTATTGGACCCCGCGCCAGTTTATGAGGACAGTTATTCCGAAGACGATTTGAAATTAATGTCTGGCTTATTGGAAACGCGCTTGCAGGAATTTGGTGTCACCGCGACCGTAGAGGCGGTATTGCCAGGGCCGGTAGTCACACGTTTTGAAATTATGCCAGCGGCGGGGGTAAAGGTCAGTCAAATTTCAAACCTGGCAAAAGATTTGGCACGTGCTTTGGCGGTAAAGTCGGTGCGAGTGGTGGATATTATTCCGGGCAAACCGTTTGTGGGGATTGAGATTCCGAACGAGAAACGTGAAATTGTGGGTTTCCGCGACATCTTATCTTCAGAGATTTTCCAAAAGAGTAAATCGCCCTTGACCATGGGGTTAGGTAAAGACATTGCCGGTAATCCGGTGATTGCCGATTTAGCGAAAATGCCACATTTGTTGGTCGCAGGTACCACCGGTTCAGGTAAATCGGTAGGCGTAAACAGCATGATTTTGAGCTTGCTTTATAAAAGCCGAGCCGATGAAGTGCGTTTAATTATGGTGGACCCTAAGATGTTGGAGTTGTCGGTTTACGAAGACATACCGCATCTACTAACCCCTGTAGTTACCGACATGAGCGATGCGGCGAATGCCTTGCGTTGGTGTGTGTTTGAGATGGATCGTCGTTATCAATTGATGGCGAAATTGGGCGTTAGAAATATCGCTGGCTTCAATGAAAAAGTGCAAGCCGCGATGGATGCCGGTGAACCGATTATTGATCCGCTGTATCAACAAGCGGTCACCATTGGCATGGAACTATCAGACGCGCCGCCAACCTTAACGCCTTTGCCTTATATTGTGGTGGTGATTGATGAATTCGCCGACATGATTATGGTAGTAGGCAAAAAGGTAGAAGAGCTAATCGCACGACTCGCACAAAAAGCGCGTGCCTCTGGAATTCACTTGATTTTAGCGACTCAGCGTCCGTCGGTAAACGTGATTACCGGTTTGATTAAAGCCAACATTCCAACGCGTATGTCGTTTCAAGTATCCTCAAAAATTGATTCACGAACCATTTTGGATCAAATGGGCGCGGAACAGTTGTTAGGTATGGGCGATATGTTGTATTTACCGCCCGGAACCGCCGCGCCTGATCGTGTACATGGCGCGTTTGTGTCGGATGACGAAGTGCATCGGGTGGTCGACTTT
Organism: Thiomicrospira sp.; assembly: GCF_014859555.1. GTDB lineage: Bacteria > Pseudomonadota > Gammaproteobacteria > Thiomicrospirales > Thiomicrospiraceae > Thiomicrospira. Next base: position 3,577 of record NZ_JACUTY010000065.1, read on the forward strand.
ATTAAACAGCAGGGCGCACCACAATATTTGGCGGCGATTACACGTGATCCTGACTCAGTGAATGCCGAGTCGGGTAGCAATGCGGCTGATCCGAGTGATGCCGAACAAGATGTGATTTACGATGAAGCGGTTGAATTTGTTGTGCAAGCGGGGCGTGTATCGATTTCATCGGTGCAACGTCGCTTTAAAATCGGTTATAACCGTGCCGCCAGAATCGTAGAAGCGATGGAAGCCGCAGGGGTTGTGTCAACCATGCAGTCCAACGGTAACCGCGAAGTGCTGGTGCCAAAGCACGATTAAAACCAAACAATTAGGAATGAAATATATGTTAAAAAAGTTAGCTTTAATCGGCGGCTTGGTTTTGGCGTTACCAGGCCTGGTGCTTGCTAATGTGCATCCTTTACAAAGCTTTATTGATGGTTTAAAAAGCTATTCGGCTGAGTTTGTGCAAGAACGTGAAGAAGACGCGTTTTTTCGGGTTGAACGCTCACAGGGTACTTTTGATTTGGTGCGCCCGGGCAAAATGCGTTGGGACTACCACTCACCAGAAGAACAACACATTATTGTCGATGGCACGCATTTGTGGGTTTATGACTTGGATTTAGATCAAGTATCGGTTAGGCCGATTGCCGATATTCAAGGCGATATTCCGCTTGCTTGGTTGTTATTTGATGAGCCGGTTGAAAAAGCCTATCGAATTATTCCCGCCGGAGGTCGCAACAATATGACCTGGTATAACCTGCAACCTCGTTCGGCTACCTATTTTCAAAGTATCGAGATTGGCTTACGAAATGGGGTGATGCAAGAGGTTTGGATGTACCAAAGTTCCGACAACATCACTAAAGTAAAATTTAAAAATATTCGTGTGAATGAAGGGGTTTCACCTCAGGCCTTTAGGTTTACACCGCCCAAGGGCGCGGATGTTGTAGGCCGCATGTAAGGACCTATGATGGCTTATCAGCCGCTTTCGGATAGATTACGCCCACAAACCTTGGTCGATTTTGTCGGTCAGCGTCATTTATTAGGCGAAAACCGCGCCTTGTCACGTGTGTTTGCGTCACAGCATTTGCATTCGATGATTTTTTGGGGTCCGCCCGGCACCGGCAAAACCACCTTGGCGCGTTTAATTGCCCAGCAATCTGAATTGCAGTTTATTAGCTTGTCCGCTGTGTTGGATGGCGTAAAAGAAGTTCGCAAGGCGGTAGAGCAAGCTCAACTGCATCGCGAGCAATTTCAGCAGGGAACCTTGTTGTTTGTGGATGAAGTGCATCGTTTTAATAAGTCTCAGCAAGATGCGTTTTTGCCTTATGTGGAAGATGGCACGTTTGTGTTTATTGGCGCCACCACCGAAAACCCATCGTTTGAACTCAACAATGCTTTGCTGTCTCGCGCCCGTGTTTATGTGTTGCGTTCGCTGGATGAGGATGATTTAAAACTGGTATTGCAACGTGCGCAAACACTGGTCTCTGAGGATTTAGGCGAGGCTCTAATCATTGAAGCTGCCGCGGCTGAAGTTTTAATCCAAGCCGCCGATGGCGATGCGCGCCGATTACTCAACTTTGTTGAGCAGGCGACCGATTTTGCGGAGCCCAATATCGATGCACAAACCCAAGCACCAGGCCTGGTGCTGACACCACAAGCTTGTAAAGAAGTGGTGCAGGCCGGTATTCGGCGTTTTGACAAGGGCGGTGAGGCGTTTTACGATCAAATTTCGGCCTTGCATAAATCGGTACGTGGTTCGGATCCAGATGCGGCTTTGTATTGGTTGGTTCGGATGCTGGACGGTGGTGTGGATGCACGTTATTTGGCTAGACGTTTGGTGCGCATGGCGAGTGAAGAAATTGGTAATGCCGATCCGCGTGCGTTAGATGTCGCGATTAATGCCGCACAAGCCTACGAACGTTTAGGCTCGCCAGAAGGCGATTTGGCGCTCGCGCAAGCCGCCACTTATTTGGCAGTCGCGCCCAAATCGAATGCGGTGTATATGGCTTATAAAGCCGCTTTAAAAGATATAAAACAGCATGGTTCAGATGAGGTGCCATTACATCTGCGTAATGCACCCACCAAGTTGATGAAATCAATGGATTATGGGCAGGGTTATCGTTATGCACACGATGAACCGGATGCGTACGCGGCGGGCGAATGTTATTTTCCAGACGCGATGCTGGAACGAGAATATTACCAACCGGTAGAACGTGGTCTGGAAATAAAAATAGCCGCTAAGATGGCGCACTTAAAACAGTTGGATCAACAGGCTGATAATAAGCGGAGATAAGTGTCATGACATTTTGGTTAGCCATAGCCTTAGGTGGCGCTTTGGGAGCGGTGGCGCGTTTTACTTTATCGCACCAAACCTATATTTGGTTGGGGCGTGATTTTGCATGGGGTACTTTAGCCGTTAATCTTATAGGCTCGTTTTTAATTGGCCTGTTGACGATTTTATTAATCAACAAATTCGCCGTATCCGCAGAATGGCGGGCGTTTTTGATTGTTGGATTTTTGGGGTCTTTTACCACCTTTTCAACCTTCTCATTTGAGACCATGCAATATATACAAATCGGCGAGTTAAACAAAGCCATGTTAAACATTGCTGTGAGTGTAGTGGGATGCTTGATCGCCGTCTGGATAGGACTGGTCGCCGGTAAACAATTTTTAGTTGAATAGCTTGTTAGATTTAGAACTTTAGAGATGAAATTATGTTAGATGTGAAATTATTACGAACCGATTTGGATCGCGTAGTGGCGAAATTAGCGACACGCGGATTCAGCTTTGATGGCACTAAGTTTGAACAACTTGAGCAACAACGCAAAGACTTACAAATGCAAACCGAGCAGTTGCAAGCCCAACGTAATCAAAGTGCTAAAGCAATTGGTAAAGCCAAAGCCCAAGGCGAAGATGTACAGCCGTTATTAGATGCCGTTGCCGATTTAGGCGAGCAATTAGAAAAGGCCAAATCGGCTTTTGATCAAGTTCAACAAGAATTGGATAGCATGTTGGCCAGCCTACCAAATTTGCCAGATGATTCAACGCCCGTTGGTCAATCAGAAGACGACAACGTCGAAATTAAACGTTGGGGAAAACCGCGCGAGTTCGATTTTGAGGTTAAAGATCACGTTGAATTATCTGAGCAGCGTGGCTGGTACGACAATGAGGCGGCTACTAAGCTTACATCGGCACGGTTTTCGGTTTTGAAAGGCTCTATGGCCCGCTTACAGCGCGCATTAACCCAGTTTATGCTGGATACACATATCAACGAACATCACTACGAAGAAGTTTATGTGCCTTATATTGTCAATCAAGACAGTCTTTACGGCACAGGCCAACTTCCCAAGTTTGCGGCCGATCTGTATAAGTTAGAAAAACACGACGAACACGACACCAGTGATCGCGATTTATATTTAATCCCAACCGCCGAAGTGCCGATCACCAACTTAATGCGTGCTGAAATTGTGGATGCGACTCAGCTCCCGATTCGTTATGTCGCACACACGCCTTGTTTCCGCTCCGAAGCCGGCTCTTACGGTCGCGATGTAAAAGGTTTGATTCGTCAGCATCAATTTGAGAAGGTTGAAATGGTGCAATTTGTACACCCAGACGAATCTTATGACGCTTTAGATGCGTTAACCCAGCATGCCGCCTCAATCCTCGAAAAGTTAGGCTTGCCTTATCGTATGATGTCGTTATGCACCAAAGATATGGGTTTTTCCGCCGCCAAAACCTATGATCTAGAAGTCTGGTTGCCGGGTCAGCAAGCTTATCGTGAGATTTCATCCTGCTCGAACTTTGAAGACTTTCAAGCCCGCCGCATGATGGCGCGTTTTCGCACAGGCCAGGATAAACCCCAACTGTTACACACTCTAAACGGTTCAGGTTTGGCCGTAGGACGTACGCTTGTAGCGGTTTTGGAAAACTACCAAAATGCCGATGGCAGCATTACGGTTCCAGATGTGCTTAAACCTTATATGGGTGGCGCGGATCAAATTTAAACGAAATTTAGGAAAAAATGGCTACAAGGCTTGCAAAGCCTGAGCAAGTCTTTATAATACCGCTCCATCAACCCGGTGGAATGGCAGAGCGGTTGAATGCGGCAGTCTTGAAAACTGTTGTAGGTTTGTAGCCTACCCGGGGTTCGAATCCCTGTTCCACCGCCAGATTAATAAAAAAGCCCGACTTGTTCGGGCTTTTTTTATAGCTTAAATATT
>NZ_JACUTY010000141.1 GCF_014859555.1 Thiomicrospira sp.
GATAAGGCACACGCGGAAAATCGGTTTTGAGGAATTCTTTATAGGTGTCGCGGTAGGTTGGGCTGTGGAGTAACGCATAAATATAATCGAGCATATCGATTGGCGTAAAAAAACCTGGCATGTTGTCATTCTGAGCAACGCGAAGAATCTCTTGAGCGCTTGCTTTGTCGGTTGGAGATCCTTCACTGCGTTCAGGATGACCGTTAAGGTGACACGAAGGCACAAAGGATTTTTCTGGGTTTTCGGCGGCAAAGGGTAGATTCAGTGCGGCTTCAAACGCTTTGATTTCATCGGGGTTTAAATTGGGAATGCGTTCGCCACCTTCTTTTGGGTAGAGATAGAGTGGAAAATTCATGGCGTTACTGCCAGTAGTACCTGATAAAAAAATGGCTTCTGAAATATTAGTTGTTACAAACGCATGTGCATAAATTTTATCTCTACAGGCTTTTGTACTTAATAAGCCAATATTTAGATTTTGCCCTGCATAGTGCATCATTACTTTCCTGACAGTTCGCCAGACAAGTTTGTCTTCATAAATAATATATTGGTTATCAAATGGTCGATATGCGAGTGGTTTAATCAAAGATTTAACATCCACATTTTGTAGATTTCTCCATCCTTCCAGGATATTCCACCCATTTTTCTTTTTCACATCAAATTCTTTATGAAGTTCATCTTCTAATGGTTCAGAAAGTTTGAAGTTATTGAATTTTTTTATAAGGGATTGTGCATTCTGGTCTATAACAAAATTGTCATGGGCAGTTGTCATACCGTTCCCATTTATTGGAAATAAGTTATTTAATGGAAAAAATTTATCGTATTCGCTTTGCAAGCCAAAGTTCTTAGGCACCATAAAATACATAGGCGCAACATTCGGGATTGCTTGATAGGGCACATCTTTAAAAGCGGTGTTTTCTAAGAAGGTGTATTTGTCTTTGCGTTTGCCATAGAGATCATAATGATAAATTTGGCCTAAATCACCAGGCCTGGTGATTTTAGAACCGTTTTTTACCAGAATATTAATCGACACGCCTTGTTCAATATCAAATATGTTTTCGTCTTTTGAGCCATCGGGCGCGGTTTCTTTTTTCTTGGCGTTGCCGTGCAGGTCGATGGTGTAGATTTCATCGTAAGTGCTGAGTAGATTCCAGCGCATGCCGCGAAAAGTCGGGTTGTCTAAAAAGCCGTGTGGGTTGATAAACGCCATCACACCTTCGCCGTTCTTTTCAATAAAGTATTGGGCAAAACGCATAAATTTCACATAATCGTCGTTAATCCATTTCGGGTTACGTTCTTGCAGTTTTTGTTTGCCGCCGGGTTCTTTTTTGTAGTCGTCCATAAGCGACATAA
>NZ_JACUTY010000066.1 GCF_014859555.1 Thiomicrospira sp.
AAACCCCGCAATGCGGGGTTTGATTTCTAAAGTAGTGATCTAATCTTTAGGTTGACGCGGTGATGTTGTAACCGCCGTCCACATAAGTGATTTCGCCGGTAATGCCGGACGCTAGGTCAGAACACAAGAAGGCGCAGGTGTTGCCGACTTCTTGAATTGTGACGTTGCGACGTAAAGGGGTCGCTTGCGCGGCTTTGTCTAGCATAGAACGGAAGTCTTTAATGCCAGAGGCCGCCAAGGTACGGATTGGGCCAGCTGAAACCGCGTTTACACGGATACCATCTTGACCTAGGTCAGCGGCTAAATAACGCACGGTGGCTTCCAAAGAGGCTTTCGCAATCCCCATTACGTTATAGTTAGGTACCGCACGTTCTGCACCTAAATAAGACAAGGTCATGACTGAACCTTTGCGCGCTTTTAACATCTCAAAACCGGCTTTGGTTAAGGCGGTTAAGCTGTAAGCACTGATGTCGTGAGCGGTTTTGAAACCTTCACGAGTTGATGCATCAATCATGCGGCCTTCTAATTCTTCACGTGGTGCAAACGCAACCGAGTGAACCAAAATATCCAAACCCTCTGGCCATTGTTTTTTTAATTCGCTAAATACGTTTTCAATTTGCGAGTCGTCAGCCACATCCAAAGGTAGCACGATTTTTGAACCTAATTCTTCAGCGACACCTTCCACACGACTCTTCAATTTTTCAGTTTGATAGGTCAGGGCGATTTCTGCGCCTTGCTCATGCATTTGTTTTGCAATACCATAAGCGATGGATTTATTGTTGGCGACGCCGACAATTAAGGCACGTTTGCCAGTTAAGAATCCCATAATTTTCTCCGTAACGGTTGATTCAATTCTAAATAAAACAGTGGCGTCATTATAACGTGAAATTAAAATCGAAGATAAAAATGCTGTTTGAAGGCGCACGATTTGTTTTATTAGGTGCGGCGACCTTGGGTTTAGTGGCCTGTTCGGATCAGTGGAATACACCTTACACCAACGAACAAGTCGCTTCGAACACGTTATTTAGTGCGTTTTCCGCACCGCCTAAACATCTTGATCCAGTGCGTTCTTATAGCTCAAACGAATGGGCAATTAACGCTCAGATTTTAGAACCGCCATTGCAATATCACTATTTAAAACGACCTTATACCCTAGAACCTCTGACGCTTAGTAAAATGCCAGAAGTGCGTTATCTCAATCAGCAAGGTGAGCCAGTGTTGGCAACGGATGCCGATTTGGCTTATTCCGAGGTGGTTTTAAACATTAAACCCGGCATTCAATATCAACCGCATCCGGCGTTTGTTAAAGACGAGCAGGGCGCTTTGCGTTATGCGGCTTTATCAGCAAAAGATTTAAGCGGTCTGAAATCGCCCTTTGATCTTAAAGACCAGTCTAGTCGTGAATTGGTCGCGGCTGATTATGCTTATGCGATTAAACGCATGGCGGTGCGCCAAAACCATTCCCCCATTTTAGACAGCATGAACGAACATATTGTTGGTTTGGCTGAATTCTCGGAACAAATTAGCGAACAGCGCACTCAAGCCGATAGCGATGCTTTTTTTGATTTAAGACCACACGAGATCGAAGGCATAAAAGTCGTAAACGACTACGAACTGCGCATCCGTTTGCATGGTGTGTATCCGCAGTTTATGTATTGGCTGAGTATGAACTTTTTCGCCCCCGTGCCTTGGGAGGTCATGCAGTTTTACGCACAACCAGGCCTGGTGGATTTAAATATCAGTTTCGATACCTTTCCGGTCGGCACTGGGCCTTATCGTTTGGTTGAAAATAACCCAAACCGTCGCATGCGTTTGCAAAAACACCCGAATTACCAACCACAGTATTACCCAAATGACAGTTTAGCTGAAAATATGCCGTCTAGCCTGCTAGCCGATGCGGGTAAACGTTTGCCGATGATTGACGAAGTGGTTTACACCCTCGAAAAAGAAAACGTGCCTTATTGGAATAAGTTTTTACAAGGTTATTACGATGCGTCAGGTGTGAGTGCTGACAGTTTTGATCAAGCGGTGCAGGTCTCGGTGAATGGCGAATTAGATTTGACCGGTGAAATGAAAACCAAAGACATTCAGATGCGCTCCAGCGTGCAGCCGACTATTTTTTATCTGGCGTTTAATATGCTTGATGAGGTGGTCGGTGGCTACGATGAAAAAGCTCAAAAATTACGCCAAGCGATTAGTATCGCGGTCAATTATGAAGAGTTTATTTCGATCTTTATGAACGAACGCGGTTTAGCCGCACAAGGCCCAATCCCACCGGGTATTTTTGGCCATGTCGATGGTGAAGCTGGGGTAAATCCGTATGTGCATGATTGGCATGAAGGTGAAGCCCGCCGTAAATCGCTTGAAACCGCGCGTCAACTTTTGGCTGAAGCCGGTTATCCAGAAGGTCGTAATCAACAAACTGGGCGACCATTGCAATTAAATTATGATGCGGTCGCCACCGGGCCAGATGATCGCAGTCGTATGGATTGGATGCGTAAACAATTTGAGCAGCTGGGTATTGAGTTGATGATTCGTTCAACCGATTACAATCGCTTCCAAGACAAGGTACGCAAAGGCGATGCGCAGATTTTCTTCTGGGGTTGGAACGCGGATTATCCTGATCCAGAAAACTTCCTATTCTTGTTATACGGCCCAAATAGCTCGGTTGCGACCAACGGGGCGGGCATTAACTCATCCAACTACGCCAATCCAGAATTTGATCGCTTATTTGAACAAATCCGCACCATGGAAAACACGCCAGAACGCATGGCTAAGTTACAACAAATGATTGATATTGCACGCCAAGATGCACCTTGGATTTGGGGTTTGCATCCGCGTTCGCTCAGTTTGTATCACAGCTGGTATAAAAACGTTTGGCCGAATAGCCTGGCCAACAATACCATCAAATACCTCGCAATTGATGCCGAGCAACGTGCACAAAAACAAGCCCAGTGGAACCAACCGATAGTTTGGCCACTTTGGTTAACAGCCGCGATCATTTTATGGCTGATTATTTGGGCGCGACGAGTGTATCGTCAACGCCAACAACAGCGTGTTATAACAGGAGACAACGCCTCATGATGGCTTATATTGCACGCCGATTGTTTTATGCGATTCCGATTTTAATTGGCGTTAACCTCATTACGTTTGTACTGTTTTTTATGGTCAATAGCCCGGATGATATGGCGCGCGCCCAACTGGGTGCAAAACAAACCACCCCCGCGATGATTGAAACTTGGAAAGCCGAACGCGGCTACGACAAGCCTTTATTCTTTAATAACGAAGCACCAGGCCTGGTGAAGTTTAGCGATACCTTGTTTGTCGAAGAATCGCTCAAGTTATTTGTATTTGATTTTGGCCGTTCGGATTCGGGGCGCGATATTGGCGCGGATATTTTAGAGCGCATGTGGCCAAGTCTGCAGATTGCTTTACCCACCTTTGCGATCGGCCTGATTACCACCATAACCTTGGCATTATTGATTGTATTATTCCGAGGCACCGCATTGGATACCTCCGCGATGGTGATTGCGGTGATGATTATGTCGATTTCTGGGCTGTTTTATATCATTGCCGGCCAAGTATTATTTAGTAAAATCCTCAATTGGGTACCGATCTCCGGCTATGAACCCGGATGGGCGGGGGTTAAATTTGTCATATTACCGGTATTGATCGGTGTATTCGCCGGATTAGGCGCTGGCACACGTTGGTATCGCAGTATTTTCCTCGAAGAAATCAACCGAGATTACGTACGCACCGCGCGCGCTAAAGGTTTGTCGGAAATCAAAGTTTTGTTTAAACACGTATTACCCAATGGCATGTTGCCGATTTTAACCGGGGTGGTGGTGGTCATTCCCAGCCTGTTTATGGGCAGTTTAATTATGGAATCCTTCTTTGGTATTCCTGGTTTGGGTAGCTATACCATTGACGCGATCAACGCACAAGACTTTGCAATTGTAAAAGCCATGGTGTTTTTTGGCGCAGTGCTTTATATCATTGGTCTGATTTTGACCGATATTTCCTACACAATTTTTGATCCAAGGGTGCGTTTATCATGATGTGGGTATGGTTATGGACAGACATCATGATTTGGCTCTTGGTGGTGTCGCTAGGTTTGTGGGGCTGGACAATCTCGCGTTCGCCGCAGGTTAAAGCGCAATGGATCGCGATTTTCCGTTCTAAAATCGCGATGACTTCGGCGATTGTGTTATTAATGTATGTGTCCATCGCGTTGCTGGATTCCCTCCATTTTAGATTAGCCTTACCCGATCAACCCGTGGGCGAAAAAGTCCAATACCAAGGCCAAACGCTGAGTGTTTTGGATTGGGTGTTTGATGAAATTCGCGGCAAAGTAGAGCGCACCTATTCGGCGCCGTTTGCGTTAAAAGAACACAGCAGCTCAATCATTAAAACCGACGATGGTCAAATCAAACAAATCGCGTTGGATTTAACCCACGCCGGTTCACATCTGGCCGCAGCGGAGGATAGAAATCAAGACATTCTACTCAAATCCCTCTGGGCGATATTTGTGGCTTGGGTATTAAGTAAATTATTTATTAGCTTGCATATTTACTGGCGCGCACGCGTAGCGAAAATCAGCTGGCGGCAACAAGCAGGCCTGGTGCTTAAGGGCAAAACCGAATTGCCTTGGCGCACCGCCTATTTAACCTTTAGTATCGGTTTAATCGTGTTGGCTTGGCTTTATCATTTAGGCCATTATTATCATGTGCTCGGCACCGATAAAGTCGGTGGTGATGTGCTTTATCAAAGCTTCAAAAGTGTGCGAACCGGTGTATTAATCGGCGTGTTAACCACCTTGGTGATGTTACCTTTGGCACTAATTTTAGGCATCAGTGCCGGTTTGTTCCGTGGTTGGATTGATGATGTTATTCAATATCTCTACACCACGTTGAACTCAATCCCCGGCATCCTATTAATCGCCGCCGCCGTGTTGGTTATGCAAACCATGATTATGAACAACCCAGACTGGTTTGAAACCGCCACCGAACGCGCGGATATTCGCTTGCTCGTATTGGTGCTGATTTTAGGCCTCACCAGCTGGACAGGGCTGTGTCGTTTATTACGCGCCGAAACCCTAAAAATCAGCCAAGTCGAATACGTCACCGCCGCCCGCGCATTTGGTGTGAGCCGGTTTAAAATAATCGGTCGCCATATTCTGCCGAATGTCATGCATATCGTATTGATCGCCGTGGTGTTAGATTTCAGTGCGTTAGTATTAGCTGAAGCCGTACTTTCTTATGTTGGTGTCGGTGTTGACCCGACCATGCACAGCTGGGGCAATATGATTAACCAAGCCCGTTTAGAAATGGCGCGCGAACCCATGGTATGGTGGTCGCTGCTGAGTGCGTTTATCTTTATGTTTATTCTAGTACTGGCCGCCAACCTGTTCTCAGATAGAGTCCAGCGCGTGCTAGACCCCAAAAATAATTAAGGTTTTTATGTTAGGCTTGTTAACTGTATCGCTACAGGTTACAATTTAAATGATTAAAACCTTTCGGCATAAAGGTTTAAAAAAATTCTTTGAAACTGGCTCTAAAGCCGGTATTCAAGCGGTGCATGCGCCTAAGTTGTCACGACAACTTTTATTACTCAATAACGCTTCGCACCCAGAAGAAATGAATGTTGCTGGTTGGCATTACCATCCATTGGCTGGCGGATTAAAGAATCATTATGCTGTTTGGGTAGATAAGAATTGGCGTCTTACTTTTTGTTTCAATGGGGAAGATGCTGAGCTTGTTGATTATCAGGACTATCATTAAGGAAAATGAAATGAAGATGTTTTGCCCTCCGCATCCAGCGTCCATTTTACGTGAAGATATATTGCCAGAGTTAGGCCTTAGTGTGACCGAGGCCGCTAAACAGCTTGGGGTATCGCGCGTGCAGCTGTCTCGTTTACTCAATGAGCATTCAGGTATTTCCGCTGACATGGCATTGCGATTAGAACAGTGGCTTCAAACGCCTTCAGCAGAGGCCTGGTTAAAAATGCAAATGGCATATGACTTGTGGCATGTTCAACAAAAAGCAAGGCCAAGCATTCAGCCGGCTACAACGGCGATGGCTTGAAGTAGAAGGCGTTATGGCTTGGTTTTCCGCTCCAATTTAACCACCAAGCCTGGTTGAGAAGATCAAACGATATTTAATGTTTTAGGGGAAGTGCTTGTGAATAAGCCGGTTTTAGATGTCCATAATTTAGTGATTAAAGTAGGCGAAAACACGCTGATTGACCGTATTAGCTTTAGCATTCAGCCGGGTGAGATTTTTGCTTTGGTGGGCGAGTCGGGCAGTGGTAAGTCTTTAACCTCGTTGGCGATTATGCGTTTATTGCCAGAGGCGTTAAACATTGAAGCCGGTGAAATTCAATTGCATCAAAAATCCCTATTAAGTCTATCGGAAGCGCAAATGCAAAAAGTGCGCGGTAAATCGGTCGCGATGATCTTTCAAGAACCCATGACTTCGCTTAATCCGGTGATGCGAGTAGGGGATCAAGTCTCCGAAGTGTTACGTGTTCATTTAGGCTTGTCGTCCAAACACGCCAAACTGCGCACCATCGAGCTGTTTAATGAAGTCGGCATTCCTGAAGCATCAGATCGGGTGGATTGGTATCCGCATCAATTATCAGGCGGTCAAAAGCAACGAGTGATGATCGCGATGGCCTTAGCTTGCGAACCCGATTTATTAATCGCAGACGAACCCACCACCGCACTAGATGTCACCATCCAAGCCCAAGTATTGGCTTTGCTGAAAAAACTGCGTGATGAGCGTGGTTTGTCGATTTTATTTATCACCCACGATATGGGCGTGGTCGCGCAAATGGCTGATCGAGTTGCTGTCATGCAAAAAGGTAAAATCCTCGAAACCGCCGAATGCGAACACTTTATTACCGCACCCACCCATCCTTACACTCAACAATTATTGGCAGATGCGTTACCAACTCGCGATTACAAACCCGCGACAAGCCAAGATTCGCTACTGGATTTACGTGGCTTAAAAGTGCATTTCCCGATTAAAAAAGGCTTATTACAACGCACCGTTGGTTATGTAAAAGCGGTGGATGGCGTCGATTTAGTGATTAATCGCGGCGAAACCTTAGCGTTGGTGGGCGAATCCGGCAGCGGCAAAAGCACAATTGGCCAAGCCATTTTGCGATTAATTGATAGCACAGATGGCGAAATCCGTTATCAGGATGTCGATTTAGCCAAGCTAAAAGAAAACAAAATCAAACCCTTACGCCAAAAAATACAAGTGATTTTCCAAGACCCTTATTCGGCCTTAAACCCGCGTATGACCATTGGCGAAATCATTCGCGAAGGCATGGTGAGCCTTAAAGTCGGTTCACAGAAAAAAGCCGATCAAGACGCACGTATTACCGAACTACTGACGCAAGTAGGTTTATTGCCAGAACACAAACAGCGTTATCCGCATGAGTTTTCCGGCGGCCAACGTCAACGTATCGGCATCGCGCGCGCCTTAGCAGTAGAACCTGAGTTAATCATCTGCGACGAACCCACCAGCGCACTAGATGTCACCGTGCGTGCACAGGTTTTAGACCTATTAAACAACCTACAAAAAACCTACAACCTATCCCTATTGTTTATCACCCACGACCTCTCCATCATCCCACGCATCGCCCACCGCGTCGCCGTGATGTCAGAAGGCCGAATAGTAGAGCAGGGCGAAGTGCAATCCATCCTAGAAAACCCACAACACCACTACACCCAAACGCTATTAGCGGCGG
>NZ_JACUTY010000067.1 GCF_014859555.1 Thiomicrospira sp.
ACAAGCGAAATGAAATTATCCGGTTCATCCCATAAGCAGAGTATCGGTTTGCCGTTGTTCATGCGCGCCAACAGGCCTGCTGCCAGCATAAAAATTTTCTCGCCGTCTGACAGTTGCGAAAAGTTGAGTTCGATTTTCTTTTTGCCATCGTTTTTAAACTCAACCTTCAACTCTTTTTCATCCGCCCCAATCGGGTTGAATTTAAAAAGCGAAAAGTCCGTTAAACGGTGCGTTAAAAACTCGTTAATTTCGCTATAAAGATTTGGGCTTTCTGCCAGCAGTTCTCTGATCCAATCGAGCAGGTGTTGGCCCTCTCTGTCTAAATAGGTGTTTTCGCCTTTGCTGGTGGTGGTAAAGTGTTTTGGGCATGGCGATAAAATCACAATGCTGCTTAACCATTTTCTAAATTGAGCAATCGGCTCATTATCATCGCGCACAGAGATCAACGGTAAACCAAAATGATGCCAATCGAGCGTGAATTCAGCGGCACTATTTAACAATGTTCGCCCGCCTTCTCGCTCAAAAAGAATTCGCCCATCGAATTTCAACTGTTCGTGTTTAATCTTTGGTTCGCGAAAACCTTCCGGCATTTCAATTTCAATGGTGTAAATAAACGACTTAGCGTCCAGCTCAACATCCAGCTCAAACTTCATTGGCTTGCTGTTGTCGCCAAACGCAAAGTCTTGCTTTTTTACCAAGTTTTTTATCTGCGTCACGCCTTGTGCGATCTGCTGAAAAATTTCAATCGCGTCGAAAACACTGGTTTTACCCGAACCGTTTTTGCCAAGCAACAAAGCACTTTTGATATGAGTTAAATCCAGCTCAAAATTTTGCAAACTTCTAAAGTTGTGCACATAGAGTTTTTTTAGCATTGTGTTTCCTCATTCAGTTCAGCGCGCTATTTTAACAGCTAGGATTAGATTAGTCGTTAGCGCTATCACCAGGCCTGGTGATTTCAATCACATCGCCAGCATAAGTTTCCACCTCAAACACCAAACCCAAAAACTCACCCAGCATAATATCCAACGCATAACGCTGTTCGGATTGGCAGAGATTGGGAATTTTAGTTTTTAGCAATGTTTGTCCTTTTGTTTTAAGGCGTGTTTTAAGGCTGGGTGTTGCAGTTAATGGTTGAATTCAAGCTTTTACAAATTTTACATTCACTCATTTCTGTATTCCCCTAACATTGGCTTATCACGACAAATGAAACGACCCTATGTCAATCATTAAGCAATCATCCACCAAGCAGAATTTAATATACAAATCATCGGTTGCGGCTTCCCCACACAGCGCCGAGTATATTGACAAATGTAATCATCATCCGGCGGGGTCGCATCATCATACATATGGGTTCTGCAAAAGTGCGTCTCGCTCAATTGCATCTAACAATCAATAGCATCATTCAGGTCATAGCCTAAATTCGCAATATCGCGCTGTACCTTTCGCCCGCGATATTCAACCCGAGAAGCAATCGCCGCTTTCTTTACATCGTCAAGATTGTACTCAGCCACCCCAACTCCATGTAACCATAATGGTTGGTTTATTACTCGTGCGATTTAATACAAGTGAAATTTTCATTTTACAAAAACAAATCCTTCACCCTCTGAACCAACAGGCCTGGTTGTTTACCGCGGATACGAAGAACTTCACAGATACTAAGATTTATTGCCTTGTTTTGATTCCATAAACATGACCAAAGCCGAAAACCCGAGTATTGGCAAAACGATCATCGACAAATAAACACCAACATAGCTCACAGTTAACAAAGTCGCTACCCAAGCGATGAGCGTAATAATAAAAACAAATGCCGCCGTTAATTTGGGATTTTTTAAGCTCCCGAAACCAAACAACCCGGTAACCGCTAAAGCGGGTATAGCAAAATAAGTGTAATAAACGCTCACATAAGGCAAAGTTAACAACACCACAGCATAACCAAGCAAAATAATAAAAAACAAACCGATAAACTTTACTCTCACAAGCCTGCGCCCTATTTGACCTTTAATCGCCTTTTTAAGGCAAAGCATGGTGTTTAATATTTTTGCACTGCGCCGAACCTGCATAAGAATCACCATACTTATTCGGGCATAAAGGCCTGGTGATTTCAATCACATCGCCATCATAGGTTTCGACTTCAAACGCCAAACCCAAAAACTCACCCAGCAGAATATCCAGCTCATAACGTTGTTCAGTTTGGCAAAGATGAGGGATTTTGATTTTTATCAACTTCTTATCCTTGGTTGAACAATTTTTAGGCCTGTTATTTCAGAGGCGATTTGGTCAATAAACTGAAATGGTGCACCTTTAATAAACTCACTTATTAACCAGTTACCATCAGTTGCAAGCAACCTTTCCAAGCCAGCAGAATCATAACGTGCCAACTCACTAAAACGATGCATTCCGGCAAACATCAATGTTAATAAATGACGTTCTGTTAAAGAATTTGTGGGCAAGTCTTTCTTTAAATACCATAAATCATTTACACCACTAATATGCGCAAAGATGCGACGATTGGCTGAATGGTAATTGCATAACCGCACTAAAGCTGCATCTTTTTGTAATTTGGTGGTCTTTCCTTTGAACCAGTTAAATCGTTTTCTTCTTCTGACAATCCAAGCTTTATCATTGAGTTGCAATTCGATTGATTTAGGTAGTGACTTCAATTTGCGAGAATCCGCAAAGTTGGGGTGAACCACCGCTTCAATCCAAGCCTCACGCGTTGACTCATGACGTACATAAGTTGGCGTTTTCAGAGGTATAAACAATTCTTGGCTTGAAGTATAAGTATGATTAAATGCTCGGTGAATAAACGGTATATTCCACAGCAAATCTTTCAACCGATATGCCTCAACAAGACTCCCTTCACCTAAATACCGACATAATGCAGCGAGCACGCCATCTGTTTTAAACGTTACCATTTCATTCGCTAAAACAGCTTTCGCTGATAAATCACGCCCACCTGAAACGCCATGTGTGCTGGCGTATTTAGCAACCTTAGACGATTCCAACAACGCCTTAGTCGCATTAAGAAAAGAATAGTAAAGCGGTAAAGGCATGACCTCTATGGGCGAGTCAGCAGCTTGCTCGTAAAACCGTCTACTCTGCACCCAACAACTTAAAGCCGAATTACACTTATTTCTTTTTAGCCACAACTCAATAAAAGACCAGACATCGTCGGTAATAACACTGGATGCCTTGAAGTCAACTTGCTTTATACCCTTCTGGATACACAAGTTTTTGCCATTGAGTTGGATAACACTTGACACTAATCTAGCTCTTTGTGGAAACAAACTTACGATACATTTTTCTAATAAAAAATGCCGGTGCATCTTGAAGGTTATCCCAGCGTCTTGCTCGGCATAAAAAACAATCAGGATTTTCACAGATATTATATTTTGGATTGTCTTTTAATATTTTGTAATCGATATCATAAGCTTTATTAGAATCTACTAAAACACTGTATGCGTTACCAACATAACCTTGTTGTAGAATCTGCTCCCTCACATAGTGCGCATAAAACTTAAAAAATGTTGAGCTACACCCACCAATATCAGTCCGTTTAAATAAATCTAACTTAGCTTGTTCTTTTTTATAGTAACAAGTATTTAGAGTTGGAAATATAATTCTCCTATGTAATCCCAAATCGACTTCTGCCAAGTGGGTAGTTGTAAAACCAGGACTTGTTGAGACACAACCCATCAAAGCCATCTTGCCATTTAACTGTTTAATTTTGCGTATTGGTTCATAAGCACCCGAGTTTTCATCATGGTCGTCTAATATAAAATCTGCATTTTTTCCAATTGCTACGTAAGAGTTAGTGGGATGACGACTTCTTTTTGCTTTAGGGTGGGATAACATTACATTTGCGAATGCTCCAGTATTCGCTTTATTCGAACCATCAAAAATATTTTTTTTATCTTTTCTTATAAAGGTAGCGCCTGTAAAGGCTAATCCAACCAATGTGCCGGATTCACCAAGTACACCAAGAATGACGTCAATATAATCCAACCTATTTCGACTTAGCTTACCAATTGAACCAAGGTCTGCTCGCACCAGAAGGGTATCCCCTACCTGCAAACCTAACTCGGTTAATTGAAACCTAATTTTATCTTTCAAATCCTCAGAATTCATTTTTTGCCATCTTCCTTAAAACAAAACCATAAAATAAATAAACTAGCATTATTGAGACTGAAAATGCTATTAAAAAACTTTCAAACTCCCATGATCCAGCAATAAGAAAAACGCATAAAGTTACAACAAGCAAGGTTATATTAAAATATAAAAAATAGTTCTGTTTCTCCATAACCGTATCAACGGGACTTACTGATGCAACAATAAAACGTATAGCAAACATCGGTATTAAATATGTTGCATATATACCTGCAACACGCCAGTGCTCTCCAAAGACTAGAGCAAACAAATCCTCTACAATTAACATTAGTATGCTAAAAATCGGTATGGACAGAAGTACCAACTTGACCAAAGTTTTATCAAAAGCAACTATAACCTTACCCGTTCTTTGCTTTTCATCACTTGCTTCTTTAAAAAAAACTTGAGAAATAGCTGAACCTATTAAACTGGATGGAAAACCTAACATTTTTTGCGCCAATGAATAAAATCCTAGTGTTGATACACTAAACGAAATTGAAATAAAAATACTTGTTAAATGATTCGATAGATTATTGGCCAAAATAGCCCACATTGAGAACTTGGGAAAATCTATATAACGCTTGGCCAAGCGTTTTATTTCTGTTTTTTTAACTTGTTTAAGATCATAGTTTTGTTGCGTGTTTTTTGCCAAGCGGTAGTTTGCGACGACTTGTGAAATGATTTGCCCTGTTATTAAGCCTGTTGCCCCGGCTTTAATAAAGCCCACTCCTAATTGAACACTGGCTGCAGCGGTTGCTTTATAAACATTAGCTTTGGCAATGTCTTTGTAGAGTTTTTTGCGGGTATTGAGGTAGTTGAGAACGTTAAATAGCCCAGTCATCAACACGACAAAAGGCGCGAAATAAAGCCAAAAGCCAATTTCTTGATTACCTAATAGGTTGGTTATTTGTGCATTGAGAAAAATGGCAGGGATTAACAAAACTGTCGAAAAGCACAGTGCAATTAATAAACCAAGTGCCGCAACATTGATGGCATCTTCATCTTTTTCGGGCAACATAATAGCAAGCTCATAGCGTCCATTCGCAATAGAGCCAAGAATCGCAGTAACTGCTACAAAAAGCGCAAGGATACCAAAATCTTCCGGTGTGTATAAACGGGTGAGTATCGGTGTAATCGCAATTGGAATCGCCTGTGCAATGGTTGTGCCGGTCATTAGGGTGAGCACATTGCGGCTAAACTCTGATTTGGGTTTTAGGCGTTTTATCATTTCACCAGACCTGGTTGTTTGTTAGCCACGGATGAGCACGGATTTTGACGGATACTATTTTTCACTAACATTCTCCGCTGCGATATCTTCTAAATCGTCTTTTACCAACGCTTCAAGTTCTTTGGTGCTTGGCAGCATGATTTTGTATTTGGATACGAATAGGTTTTTATCTAATCCAGCGGTGGCGTATTCTACTTTGATATTGTTTTTTTCGGTACAAAGTATGATGCCGATTGGCGGGTTGTCGCCCTGCATGGAAATTTCGTTTTTGTAGTAGTTTAGGTAGGAGTTCATTTGCCCGACATCGGCATGGCTGAAAGCTCTGACTTTTAGATCGACTAACACATGGCATTTGAGTACGCGGTGATAAAACACCAGGTCTATGCGGTCGTGTTCGTTTTCAATCGATATTTTTTTTTGTCTGGCTTCAAAACAAAAGCCTGTGCCAAGTTCAAGTAAGAATGACTCGATGTGATTGAGCAAGGCGGTTTCTAAATCGGTTTCGCTGTAGGTTTGCTTGGCTTCTAAGCCGGTAAATTCAAGAATGTAAGGTTCTTTGATTATCGCTGTTGGGTTAAAAGCTTCGGTTTTATTGTCTAACGATTGCAGTAACGTTTTTTTGTCAATTGATAAGCCGACACGCTCATAGAGCAAAGATGCAATTTGCCGTTTAAGCTCTCGAACACTCCAATTGCCTTTTATGATTTCGACTTCATAGAAGGTGCGCTTGAGTTCGTCATCGATTTTGACCAATTCGATAAAGTGGGTAAAGCTGCAGCTTCTTAATAGTTTTTCTGCAGGTACTTTTAAAGCCGATGAAGGTGTATTTACCGATTGGTCAATCACTGATTGACTTATTTTTATATCGACTTTGAATTGGTCAGTCAGTGATTGACTTATTTGCGGATAGGTTAGATAAAACTGACGCATGAGCTTTAATGCGGTGACCGACATCCCTTTGATATGGGCGAGTTTTTGAGCTAGATTTTCTATAAGCCGCGTGCCGTAAGCGGCTTTATCGCTACCGTTTTGTTCATATTCAACTATGTAATAACCAATCACGAAGTTGCGCAATGTTAGATTTACACTCACGGTTTGCAAAGCTTTTACTTGAAAAGTTTGGTGAACGGTATTAATTGTGGTTATAAGGTTTTCTAAATTCATAGCGTTCTCTTTACCTGGCCTGGTTGTTTGTTAGCCACGGATGAACACGGATTTGCGCGGACGTGTTTTGTTATTTTTTTGGCAAGTTTTCTTGCGGTTGTCCATTTGCCGCCGAATACGGTGATGAGGTTTTGATTTTGTTGAATAGTGTATTCGCGGGTCGCTTTGTTTGGGTTGTCGGCGCTTTTTATCAGTGGGCGCAGGCCTGCAAAGCTTTGCACGATATTTTGTTTGGTAATCGGCGTTTTGAAATAGTGGTTATAGGCGTTGATTAGGTAGTCTATTTCTTGTTCGCTGGGTGTTATGTTGTCGTTTAGCGTTTGGCGCTGTTCGGTGGTGCCGATTAGGGTTTTGCCTTGGTAGGGTAAAACGAAGAAGATGCGGCGCTCGTTGGGGGTTTCTAGGAAGTAGCCGTGTTGTGCTAATTTTTCACCCTCACCCCAACCCTCGACCGCTTTAGGCGTTTCTTCGATTCCCATCAAGGGAGAGGGGGCATTTACGAGTATGTGACTACCGCGAACAAGGTCTAGGGTGTAGTTTGGTTTGATGTTGCTTTGTTTGAGTAGTTGTTCTGCCCAGGGGCCTGCGATGTTGATGATTTTGTCGAAGGTTTGGGTTGTGCCATCGGCGAAAGCTAGGTTGCCTTTTATGTCCACTTTGGTGACTTCGGTGTGTTCTTTTATAACCAGGCCTGGTCGTTTTTTGGCTTGCTCGAGTGCCCAGAGACCTAGTTGGTGGTCGTCCATTTGGCCGTCGTAGTAGCTGAATCCTTTGACTAGGTTTTCGGTTTTAAGTTCCGGGCAGACCTGATGGATTTGTTGTTGGGTTAGGCTTTGGTGTTGGCCGATGTTTTGTTTGCCGGCTAATCGATCATAAAGCCATAAGCCAAGTTTATATATCCAGGCTGGGCGGCGGTTGTTTTGATAAATGGGGATGTAGAGCTTAATCGGCGTAGCTAATTGTATTTCACCCTCACCCCAACCCTCTCCCTGAGGGAGAGGGAGTTTCATTGTTGGTTTTTGTGCTATCCACCATTGGCGTTCTTTTAGGGCTTCTTTGACTAGGCG
>NZ_JACUTY010000068.1 GCF_014859555.1 Thiomicrospira sp.
CATTTTTGTTTTGAGCTAGTTGGCTGAGTGTCTCTAATAATTGTTTTTATTGATTTACTTTAAAAACCGATTGACAGTCGGTTTTAGTGGTTGTAAGCTTGATCACCATTACAAAATTAATTTGAAGCAATCATGACCAATCCTAATCCAACGCCTTTGCTGGGTGAGCTCGAAGTTCAAGTTTTAGAATGCCTTTGGCAGCTAAAGCAGGCTTCTGTAAAAGCGGTTTACGAGCAAGCGGGCACATCGCGCGGCGTATCACTCAACACCATCCAATCCACGCTTGAACGTTTGTATCGTAAAGACCTGTTGGCACGTTCAAAGCAGGGACGAGAGTTCATTTACACACCTCGTGTGACGCGTGAAGATTTAATGGCAAACCTAATCCATGATGTGTTTGGCCGCTTTAACTCAAATTCTCAGTCTTCAGTTGCGGCAATTTTACAAGCGGCCGAAACATTAGATGAATCGACACTTGATACCCTAGAGCGAGAAATTAAACGCTTAAAGGGCAGGGAGTAACTCATGGATTTAGCTGCAGCACTCGGCCTTGTTGCCGTTCTGGTATTTTTATTGTGGTTGGTGGCAAATGGATTAACGCCATTGTTGTCACGTTGGCTTGCGAAAAGTTCATTACCCAGCCAGCGCCGTCAACTCTGGATGCTGGCATCACTCCCCTTAACCTTGCCAGTTAGCTTGATTTCAGCATTGGGTTTTGTCTGGTTGGCGAAACATCAGGGCTGGATGGCGCAGCACTGTTTAAACGCCGAGACTTCGATATTTTGTATGAATACCGTTCCAGCAGAGTTTACTGTCCCATCACTTTTTTGGTTAGGGCTTGGTTTGCTCTTGTTGATTGGTCTGAGCGTTTCACGTTCTTGGCTAAAGTTGGCGATTGAGCATCTAAAAACGCGCAGTCTTGCAAAGCTGGCGGGGCCTGTTAAATGTTTAACCAAGCTCGATCATATCCAACCGCAAGCGTTTGTACTCGGTGTACGTCATCCGGTGATTTTTTGGTCTAAACAACTTAATAATTTGCTAACCAAACAACAGCAACGTATCGTGTTAGCGCATGAAATTTCTCATATTCGTCGCCAAGATATTTTAAAAAACCTACTGTTTGAAGTTTTATTAAGTTTTCACCTTGCCCCAATGCGGTTAAGGCGTTATTGGCAATTTAATATTGAGGCGCAGGTTGATGATCGTTTGACAGCCCAGTTTGATCGTCTGGACATCGCAGAAGTTCTATTAAAGCTGAGTCGTGACGGTTCAGCTCCCCAACCAGGCCTGGCTTTTACCGGTTCTTCATCCCTGTATCGTATTGAGCGTTTACTTCATCCTAAACCGTCGGGTTTTAGTGGGGTGTTGGAGGCGGTGTTGTGGGGGCTTATAGGTTTTACCTTGTTATTTACGATCCTCGAACATCACAGTTTTGAATGGTTAATAAGTTGGTTCGTATTATGAATACAAAACTGGTCTTAACGCTGGTTCTATTATCAGCCCCCTTTAATATGGCAATTTCAGCTTCAGCTTTAACGGAAGAGGCGTTGATGCGTTATGCGCAACAAAACCCGCATTTAATTCAAATGAAGCAAAACCAACAGCAAGCTGCCAAAACTCAATTGAACCAAGCAGGACGTTGGGCCGACCCTAGAATTGAGATTACGCAAGAACAAACAAGTCGTTCAGCCAGCAACGAGCAAGAGACGAGCGTGTGGCTTAAACAAGATTTAAAACCCTGGGGGTTGACCGATCTTGAAAAACAGGCAACCGAGCAGCAAAACCTTACTCAAGCCTTACGTTTGAATTTACGACAACAAGACTGGACGTTACGCTTGCGCACGCTTTTTTATCAGGCGCTTGCGGCCGAGCAACAACGCCAAGCGCTGTCACGTTATTACCAGCAACTAAGCGAAATGGCATTAATGGTTGAGCAAAGATGGCAGTTGGGTGATGCCTCTAAACTTGATTTATTCCGTATCCAAACAGAATTGCGTGCGATTGAAGCTGAGAGGCTTGGGCTGGATGACACGTTACAAACTTATAAACAAACCCTAGCCAGTTTGCTTGATATTTCGGTTATTAACCTTGATGGCCAACTCTTACCAAAAACGCACAGTCTACAGTTGGCGGATATTGAGCAAAACCCGAACCTGCAACTAATGACAACGCAAACTAACCTGAAGCTCGCTCATCAACAAGCCGCCGCCAAACAACTCTATTGGCCGGATTTCAGTGTTGGCGTAGGTTATAGCCAAATAAGCGAAGCGAGTGAAAAGGCTGACGGTTTTAAAATTGGCTTAGAAATGAGTTTACCGCTATTTAGCCGAAAAAAAGGGGCGCTTATTTTGGCACAAACCCAGGCGATCCATGCGCAGTCTGAACGCCAACTTCTGCAACAAACACTGGAGACAGAGTTAAATCAGCACCTGGCGAGTTTGCGCCAGCAACAAGCGCAAGCTGAAACCTGGCAAGGTCTGATTAAACAACAAAACCAGCCGATGGTAACGATGGCACAAGCCAGTTACCAAGCAGGTGAGTTAAGCATGATCGAACTGTTGGATGTCTATCGCGCAGAATTAGCCCATCATAAAAACTATTTGAACAGTGCGTTTAAAGCGCGCGAACACTATATTCAATTGCAATATTTATTAGGAAATTAAATATGAAAAGCGTATTAACGGCGGTAACGCTAGGATTAATGTTGGCTCTAACAGGCTGTGGCGATAACGATTACGACCATCCACATGGTTCGGATACGCATGAGCATGGTGATGCATCGCATTCACATGACCAAGGCGATCACGGGCATCCACACCCAGAAAACCGACAAGCTCAGCCTCAAGAAACGGAAATGTTTTATGAAGCGCCGACTGAACAAAACGTCACAGAACCGACCAAACCAGCGCATCACCATGACCACGGAGACGGCCAGCATGATCACCAACATTAATTCCTCGGTGATCAAAGGGTTATTGATCGTTTTACTCGCGTTTGGTGCTCAGCACCAGGCCTGGTCTGGACCTGGACATGCGGGTAATACCGAGAGTGATCACGCCGATGAAGATGAAATGCCGATGGTGGTATTTACCGATCATAACGAACACACCGAATTGTTTGTAGAGTTTGCGCCACTGGTCGTGGGGCAGACTTCGACTTTTATCAGCCACTTTACGCGCTTAGATAACTTCAAACCGGTTGAGGTCGGTGAACTGACTATCTATTTACAACAAGACAATAAAACCCTAGCACGATTTAGGGTTACGCAACCCGCAAGGCAAGGTATTTTTATGCCCGGTATTCAACCACGTCACGCTGGACGTTTTCAATTGGTGTTTGAGCTAACGACAGCTGACTTTACCAGCCGTCATGAGTTGGGTGAGATTGAAGTGGTTGCGCAATCAAATCAGGTGAAAGTCTCCGCGCATAACGAAGGCGAGATCACCTATTTAAAAGAACAGCAATGGCAACAAGACTTTGGCTTAATGCAAGCGAGCGAGCGCCCATTACGCAAGGCGGTAAGTGGGTTTGCCCAAATCCAAGCACCGGCTACCGAATATGTGCGTCTGCGAGCGCCTTCTGACGGTTATTTTATAACCGCAAGCCCGATATTTCCGGGACAGACGTTTAGTAAACAAAGCCCATTAGGTGTGGTGTTACCCAAGTTGTCTGAGGGTACCGATATTGGACATTTACAGGTCGCTTTGCAACAAGCGCAAACCCAACTGGCGTTAGCGCAAGCCGACTTAAATCGTATGCAAACATTGTTTGAACAAGGTGCGGTTCCACAAAGACGTCTGTTTGAAGCCGAAAAACACTTTGAGTTAGCTAAGGTTGAACAGCAAACGGCACAGGCGCGGCTTAAACAACAGAGCCAGCAAACAAACTTGACTGGCATTGAACTTATCTCACCGATTGAGGGGCAAATCCTTGATATTAAAGTACGTTCGGGTGAGTTTGTTCAAGCCGGTGATGAGTTGTTGAGTCTGGCTAGCCCTTATAAACGCTGGTTATCGGTACAGGTTCCTGAAAAATTCAGCACCGCTATTAACAAACCAGATGGGGTTTGGTTTCAGAACCAAAATCAAACCTACACGCTCGACCAAAAAAATCACACCCAACTGGTATCTCAAGGATTGGTGATTGATCCTAAAACACGCTCGCTAGAACTTATTTTTGAATATCCGGCTGATCAGGCACCAAACCTGATTGGTGCGCGTTATACCGTGCATGTTTATGTTGAACCGGCTCAACCGCGTTTGTCGATTCCCGCCAGTGCGGTGATTGATGACAACGGATTAGCGGTGGTGTATGTGCAAGAAAGCGGTGAAAGCTTTAGTCGTCGTGTGGTAAAACTCGGCGTGCGCGATGCTGACTGGATTGAAGTGGTTAACGGCGTTAAATCCGGCGAACGCGTGGTGTCTCAGGGGGCGTATTTTGTCAAACTGGCGTCGAGTTCACAGGATGAAATTGGTCATGGCCATGCGCATTAAACAAGGGGCATCATTATGATTGGTCGTATGATCAACTGGTCACTCAATAACCGTTTATTGGTATTGGCCGCGGTTTTAACTTTGCTCGTTTGGGGAAGCTGGACTGCTAAACAAGCCCCGATTGATGTATTTCCAGATCTAACATCACCGGTGGTGACTTTAATTACTGAAGCACCAGGCCTGGCACCGCAAGAAGTAGAGCGTTTGGTGACCTTGCCGATTGAATCGGCGATGAGTGCGGCTACGGGTGTGCGCCGAGTACGTTCCAACACAGGTGTTGGCATTGCCGTGGTGAATATCGACTTTGAATGGGGTACGGATGTTTATCAGGCACGCCAAATTGTCGCTGAAAAACTACAAGCCGTAACGGCTAACCTGCCGCCTGATATACCTACTCCGGTGATGGCACCGATTTCATCGATTATGGGTGAAATTATGTTTATTGCTCTCACTTCTGATCGTCATGACGCAATGGAATTGAAAACCACCGCGGATTGGGTGGTGCGCAGACGTTTACTGGCGGTGCCGGGCGTTGCCGAAGTCATCCCAAATGGCGGCGAAACCAAACAATTTCAAATCATTGTCTCTCCTGAGCGTTTAGCGGCCCATAATTTGGGAGTGAGCCAACTTATTCATCAGCTCAATCAAGCCAGCGCCAAGGTTTCAGGTGGGTTTATGACTGAAAACCTGCAGGAATATTTAATCCAAGGCGTGGGACAGTTACGCGCCATTGAAGAGATTAAGCAGGTTTTGGTTTCAGACGGCACAGGGTCGCCGGTTTTACTTGAAGACGTTGCTAAAGTGGTGGTTGGACCGGCTCCTGCACGCGGCACAGCGGCTTATAACCAAACGCCATCCGTCATATTAGGCATTCAAAAACAATCTAATATCAACACGTTAGAATTAACGCGTAATTTAGATAACGTGATGCAAGACATTCAGGTGTCTTTGCCCGAAGGTATGCGGATTGAAACCAATGTGTTTCGCCAAGCGGACTTTATCGATACCGCGATTGATAACTTAATGCTGGCGATTCGTGATGGCGCGATTTTAGTGATCGCGATTATGTTTGTGTTTTTAATGAGCGCGCGCGCAACCGGTATTGCTTTATTAGCCATTCCAATATCTGTGCTCAGTGCGGTGTTGGTGATTTATTGGTTAGGCGGTTCACTTAATACCATGACGCTGGGCGGCATTGCGATTGCGATGGGGGCGTTAGTCGATGATGCGATTATTGTGGTGGAAAATATTGTGCGGCGGTTACGTGAAAATAATCAAAAACCACCTGAACAGAAAGCCTCTGCCATGAGCGTCATTGGTCGAGCAACGCAAGAAATTCAAAGCTCGATTGTGTTTGCTACGCTGATTATTATATTGGTGTTTTTACCTCTATTCTTTTTAGACGGCGTCGAAGGGCGTTTAATGGAGCCCTTGGGCTTGGCTTATATTGTGGCGATTCTGGTGTCTCTACTGGTGGCCTTAACCGTGACACCGGCTTTAGCACTCTACTTATTGCCAAACAGCGGAGCGGTGCTTAATAAAAGCCATGACTCAAAACTCATTGCTGGATTAAAAAAAGGCTATCAACCCTTGTTAAGTCTGGCTCTCAATAAAAGTCATTGGGTTTTGGGCATGGCGTTTGCGTTAGTGATATTGGTTGTGAGTAGCTTTTTTGCGATGGGGCGCGGGTTTTTACCACCGTTTAATGAAGGCAGTTTAACCGTGAGTGTGGTGACCTTGCCGGGTACCTCGCTGCAAACCTCCGATCAAATTGGCGGGCAGGTCGAAAAAATTCTACTAAACGAACCAGAAGTCGTCGCCACCGCGCGCAGAACCGGACGAGCCGAACTCGATCCACATGCGCAAGAAGTGTTTGCGTCCGAAATTGAAGTCACCTTGCAAATGAAACAACGTAGCCGAGAAGCATTTTTAGCGGCATTAAGACAAGAGTTTAGACAAGTTCCTGGCTCTAATATCGTGATTGGACAACCGATTTCGCATCGTATTGACCATATGCTTTCCGGCACACGCGCCAATATTGCGGTGAAGATTTTTGGCGATGACTTGGTTGAGCTTCGACGTGTCGCAGCGGAGGTCGAACAGCGGGTTAAACAAGTGCCGGGCGCGGTCGATGTCGCCACCGAACAGCAAAGTGAAATTCCACAGGTTCAAATCCAGTTTGATCGTGTTGCCTTGGCAGACTACGGTTTAACCTTGCAACAAGCCGCTCAACTGATTGAGGTCGCGTTTGGTAATCTTCGTGTTAACCAATTGATAGACGGGCAAGCTCGGTTTGATGTGGTGTTGAAGTTTCCAGATGAGCATAAAGCATCGGTAGATGCGATTAAAAACACGCTGGTTCAGCTCAATAACGGGGCGCTTGTGCCTATTGCCGCGATTGCCAATGTGCAAAAAACTCGAGGGCCAAACACCATTAGCCGAGAAAATGTTCAGCGCAAAATCGTCGTCATGGCGAATGTCGCCGAACGTGATTTAATGGGGGTAGTGAAGGATATACAAACCGACTTGACGGATCTGCGTTTACCAACCGGTTATCACATTGAATACGGCGGCCAGTTTGAAAGCGCCCAATCGGCAACTATGCGTTTAACCCTGTTGTCTGTGCTGGTGATTGTTGGTATTTTCTTGATCTTAGTTACCGCCTTTAATTCAGTGCGTGATGCCAGTTTGATTATGCTCAACCTGCCATTAGCTTTAATTGGCGGTGTAGCCGCAATTTGGTTTACCGATGGTGTGCTGACCTTAGCGTCAATTATCGGGTTTATTGCTTTGTTTGGCATCGCCACACGTAATGGTGTGATACTGATTGATCATATCCGTCGTATAGAACAGCAAGGATCGGCTCTGCGACAAGCGATTGAACAAGGCGCGCAAGAACGTTTAATTCCAATTTTAATGACCGCTTTAGCCACCGCCTTGGCGCTGATACCCTTGGCAATGGCCGCCGGCGAACCGGGTAGTGAACTACAAGCACCAATGGCGATCGTGATCTTGTTTGGCTTAATCAGCTCAACTCTGCT
>NZ_JACUTY010000069.1 GCF_014859555.1 Thiomicrospira sp.
GGAATGCGTTCGCTGCCGTCTTTTGGGTAGAGGTAGAGAGGTAAAACTGAACCTATTTCGCTGGTTTTATTTGATACTAAACAAGATTCAGAAATCTTATCGGTAATGAAAATATGTTGATTTATGTTAAAAGCTTTAACTTGACGACATAGATTTAATCCCATGTTCTTAACTTGAAAGAAGTGTTTCATTACTTCACCGCGCGGCATACAGTGAAAACCTTTTGATCTGCCTGTGTAATAGGTAAATCGGTTGTCAAATGGTCGATAACTGATTGACGTTATATTTTGTGGTGCGACATGTGAGTTAATTAAGTCTTCTCTTGCTAAGCTTACTTTCCAATCACGCGCATCTTTACCAAGCTTAAATTCGGTTCTTGCGGATTCATCATCCAGTACTAAAAATCGGTTGATC
Organism: Thiomicrospira sp.; assembly: GCF_014859555.1. GTDB lineage: Bacteria > Pseudomonadota > Gammaproteobacteria > Thiomicrospirales > Thiomicrospiraceae > Thiomicrospira. The sequence continues at coordinate 415 of NZ_JACUTY010000069.1, forward strand.
GTTTGTTTAACCGCTTCAGCTGTTTCGTGAATGGTAAACGCATCACGCGCTGTTACAATGCCGACAGAATTAACATTGAAAAGATTTTGCAATCCAAAACCTTTGTCATATTCAACTTGAGTTTCAAAGTCCTTCGGCACCATAAAATACATCGGCGCAACATTCGGGATTGCTTGATACGGCACGTCTTTAAAAGCGGTGTTTTCTAAGAAGCTGTATTTGTCTTTGCGTTTGCCATACAAATCAAAGTGGTAAATTTGCCCCAAATCACCAGGCCTGGTGATTTTTGAACCGTTTTTTACCAGAATATTAATCGACACGCCTTGTTCAATATCAAACACGTTTTCGTCTTTTGAACCATCGGGCGCGGTTTCTTTTTTCTTGGCGTTACCGTGCAGGTCGATGGTGTAAATTTCGTCATAGGTACTGAGCAGATTCCAGCGCATACCGCGAAAAGTCGGGTTGTCTAAAAAGCCGTGTGGGTTGATAAACGCCATCACGCCTTCACCGTTTTTCTCGATAAAGTATTGAGCAAAACGCATAAATTTAACGTAATCGTCGTTAATCCATTTTGGGTTTCGTTCCTGCAGTTTTTGTTTGCCGCCGGGTTCTTTTTTGTAGTCGTCCATAAGCGACATAATCCACTCACCTTTATTGGCGCTTTCGCCGGAATAAGGCGGGTTGCCCATCACGACCATTACTGGGGTGTCTTTTTTGACTGCATTGGCTTCGCGGGATTCGTTACTCAGCCATTGCGAAAACAAGGTGTGGGTGTCGGGGTGGTATTCTTCGAGCGAGTTGGTGAGGAAGATGCGCAGACGGTTGTCGGACTGTTTGCGTTGGTCGGCGCTGTAGCCGGTTTCGCCGAGCAACATGTCCAACTTTAAATGCGCCATCGCATAAGACGCCATCAGCAATTCAAAGCCGTTTAAACGCGGAATTAAATGTTCTTCGACATAACTCGGCCAAATGCCTTGCATGTGTTGAAAGCGTGTTTGGTAAAGATACTTGACGACTTCGGCTAAAAACGTCCCCGTGCCGGTGGCGGGGTCGAGAATTTGGACCCGATGGATTTCTTTAGAGCCCACCAGTTTGCCGTCTTTTTTGCTGATTTTGCTGGATTGATCGGCGCTTTGGGCATCGACTTGAATTGTGGTTTTGCTGGTGTCCGCTAGGCCATCTTTTAAACCGAATTTGGTTTTTAAAATGTCATCCACCGCGCGCACGATAAAACTCACCACCGGTTCGGGTGTGTACCAAACGCCACGCGATTTACGCAAGGCGGGATCGTATTTGGCGAGAAAGGTTTCGTAGAAATGAATAATCGGGTCGGTTTGGGCGGTGGCTTTACCATAACCTTGCAAGATGGCTTTGACATCCGCATGGCGAAACACGTCGGCCAGGTTATCGACGGTGGTTTTAATTCGGTCGTCAATATTGGGCCCGGCAATCGATTGGAATAGGTTACGTAATAATGGGTTGGATTTTGGGATTAAGCGCGCGGCTTCGTTGCGGTCAAAGGTTTCGAGCACCGGGTCGTGATAACGCGCGGCAAACATGCCGTAAGCTAGGGTTTGAGCATAAAGATCGGCGAACTGTTTGGGTTCGAGATCGTGAATCAGCATGTCTTTAAAAATGGCGTATTGGTTGGTGAGTTCGGTATCGGTTTGATGGTCTAAATCGCTTTGCAATGCTTCTTGCAGTATGTTTTCTAATAAACGTGCTTTACCGGCCATAAACTCGGCGAGTTTGCTGGCGTTTTTGATGGCTTGGGTGACGTTGATGGAAAACTCACGGATCAGGTTTTCAAATTTGCTAATCGCGTTATGGTTAATTTCAATTTTGCTGGCGTTATCAAACGCGGGTTGGCCTAGCCGAATTTCGGCGACCATTTGGCCTTGAACAAAAAACTGAAACCAAACATAGTCGGTAATAATCAGGTTATCGAGGGCTTTTTTGTAACGCCCAAATTGTTCTTTATAACCTTTGCTGTTGAGATCTTTACCAACATCTTTGGCTTCGATATAACCCATTGGAATGCCTTTGCGGGTAATGACAAAATCTGGGTTACCGCAGTCGGTAATTTGAGAAGGCTCGTTGGTAATATGGTAGCCGGGTAATAGGTGGGTTAGTAGTTGCTCTAAATCGGCGCGGAAAGTATGTTCGCTGGTGTGGCCTTGGGCTAATCGAGAATTAATTTTGTCGATATACTGAATAACGTCCATAAGCCTTCCATTTTCTACTAAAAATTAAAGACCTAGTTTACTGGATGTTTAAGTGTTTTTGCGGGGTTTTATGGTTTGGCGGCTTTCAAACCAACCACCAGGCCTGGTGGTGAACATTTAGGAGAAAGCGCTATTAAATGCTTAATTGAGGTTGAAATTGAGATAGTTTGTTAACTAAACCTTTATCCAGAGTTAACAATTTTAATTCGTATACAAGTGATGTAGCTGCAATAATCGCATCTGGAAGTTTACCCTTTTGCATTGAACGAAAGGCAATACAACTCGTTTCAACATCCCCATTTATCGGTAAGTAGTGCATACGATCCAACAAAAGCTGAATTGCATGCTTCGATTCATCGGTGAGTCCATGAAAACTTAACAGTTCCATGCGTGAAATAGCACTATAACCGCAGCGATCAAAATTTACATGATGCTGACTAATCAATTCTAAAACGTTAGGATTGCGACCTAGGACACCAATCACAACATTAGTATCAAGCAAATAATCAAGACCACTCATCACGCATTGCCTGTTGTGTAGCTAGCGGTTCCACATTAGCAAAATCTGCAACAAATGGTATGCCGTTAAGTGGATCATTTTCTAAAATAAGCTCCGCTGATACACTTGACCCTATGCCATACTTTATCATTGCAAATTCAATAAAATCTTGTGACAAGGTATTGATATCAATTCGTTTTGCCAATTCATCCGGCAACTCTATCGCTAATTGCATGACATTAATCTCCTTCAATGAGTACACACCTCAATTTTACCGTAAAACACAAACCGTACGATAATTTATCATTTTTGATCTTAAAGTGGTTTATTAGCCAGCATCACGGCGCGCAGTGGGGCTGGATAGCCTTCGATGGTTTTGGTTGGGTGGTTGGGGTCTAGGAAGTCTTTGAGTGAATTCCACTGCATCCAATCGGTGGTGCGTTGTTCGTTGGTGCTGGTTTGGTCGAGATCGACACAACGTACGTTCTCAAATCCACAGCGGGTTAACCAGTGCGCGAGTTCTTTAACTGAGGGTAAAAACCAGACGTTGCGCATTTGCGCATAACGATCATCGGGTAAGAGGATTTGGCCGTGCTCTTCTGGAATCACCAGGGTTTCTAATACCAGTTCGCCGCCTTTTTTTAGTTGGCGTTTGAGTTCGTCGATATGGTCAATCGGCGAACGTCGGTGATAAAGCACACCCATTGAAAATACGGTATCGAATTCGCCGCCTAATTTGGATTCCGGCAAGGCTTCTAAAGGCAAAGGCAAAAAGTAGGTTGAGGTTTCGCCGATGAATTGACGCACGGCTAAAAACTGCACCATAAATAACAAACTTGGGTCGATGCCGATGACCAATTTGGCGCCTTCGCCCGTCATACGCCAAAGATGATAACCACTGCCGCAACCGACATCTAAAATCTTGCGACCTTTTAAGGGCGCAAGATGCGGGAGTACGCGATCCCACTTCCAGTCCGAGCGCCATTCGGTATCTAGGTATAGCCCTTCGAGCTCAAACGGGCCTTTACGCCAAGGCAGAAGTTCACGCAACGCGGTTTCGAGTTGTTGACGCTGGCTGTCGCTAAACTGGGCGGACTCAGCCAGAATCGCTGAGCGATTCAGCTCGACTTTTTCTGATGGGCTGAAATTTTGGATGGTTTCTAATGCCGCCATCCAGCGTGTTAAGTTGCCGTTACTTTCAGGATGCAGCGCGTTTTCAATCAGTGGTTCAAGCGCGTTTTTCCAGAAACTTAAACGGGTGTTTTCGAGTTGTGGCCAAAGGCTATCAAGATGTTGTTTCACGTGGAACACTCATACTTTTGTTAATCGAGGTGCCCTATTATTTAATCGCGATAAAGGACGCGAAATTATACGCTTGTAACCAAATCGCGTGATGTTGAAAGCCGACTTTTTTCAGGCGCTCAATATTTTGCTCTGGCGTGTCGCTGATGAGAACGTTTTCTAATGACGCACGTTTTTGGCTGATTTCGAGTTCGGAGTACCCATTGGCGCGTTTGAATTGCAAATGTAAATGTTCAATGACTTGCTGAGTCAGCGGATCGTCTAGGTGAATTTTTTCCGACAAAATCAGCGCGCCACCCGGATTTAAGCCATCGTAGATTCTCTGGATTAAGGCTTCGCGCTGATCGGGTGCAATAAATTGCAGGGTGAAATTTAGCACTACCAACGAGGCGTTTTGAATCTGAATATTGGCAATATCATCAAGCTGGAATTCGACTTTGACATCTGAATGAAATGAGGCCAAGTAGGTTTTGGCGCGTTCAATCATCGCGGCTGAATTATCCACCGCAATAATTTCGCAGGCTGTGGTTTCGAGTTTACGCCGCATGGTTAAGGTCACCGCGCCCAATGAACAGCCCAAATCATAAATGCGCGTATTGGGTTTGACAAATTGGGTGGTGAGTTCGCCAATGCCAGCCAAAATGGTTTGATAACCCGGCACCGAGCGCTGAATCATATCTGGGAAAACCGACACCACGGATTCGTCAAACTGAAACGCACCTAATGCTTCGTAAGCTTGGGCGAACAGGGTATCTTTTTGGCTGTTGTCTGTCTTCATGGTGTGCGGCTCGAATTCGATGATGGCTAATGGGCAGCTTATTATAAGGTGCTGGCTGGGTTAGGTCTATGGATGTTAATAAGTTGGCTGTATCGCACCACGGCTGATCTGTGTTTTTAAAGCCGAGGCTGCGGAGGCATAACCGCCGTCTGCGCCATCAACAAAGTGCATATGATCCACACCGGTTTTGTTAATTAAGCAGGTCACAATCGCGGCGTTACTTTTATGGGTGCCGTAATATAAGTGCCCAGCTTGGTATTGCGTTTCCAACCAGTCAATGAGATGCTGACACTGGGCTTCGCTCGCGGTTAGTACGGTGCGATACATATCGTCGAGTTTGCGATAATCCGAATTCGCCATAAAATCGGTTTTGTAATTTCCCCATTTGGCTTCCCCCTGCTGAATCGAAAACGTCATAAAAACTAAGCCGATCAGGTTTTCATAACGCAGTTTCCAAAGTGTTTTGAATTTTTGCCATGTTGTTTGATGAACCCCTTTTACTTCGAGTTCGCCCATTAGAGTTTTTTGAGAAAACCCGAGTTTCATGCCTTGCGGATTAATTGGGTGGTGCTGTTGTTCATCGCCTGCGGTTTGGCGGATTTTGGCTTTTAGCTCAGCATAAAGGGCAAGTTGTTGGCTGAGGTCGGTTTGGCGGGGTTTAACGATTAAGCTGAGGGTGACGTCTTTTGGGCTGGGGATGCGATTCCACCGACATTCGAATCCTGAAAAATCCGCGTTTTGTTCTAAATCGTTGATCGGCAAACTATAGTTTGAATCTTGTTTAATTAAGCGATCCGCTACGGTTAGGCCGCCACCTATAAATACCGCTTGTTCTAGGCTGGCGTTTTTTTGGAAACGTGCAATCAAAATTTGGGCGTGAGGTTTTATATCGACATAAGGCACACAGCCGATACGTAAATCCAGCTGAAAGCTATCGCGCGCCAATTGCGCGGAACCAATTAAAGCCGGTTTGATGGCTTCTAACTGGCTATTAGGAATGCAAAAACTCGCCCCGTCGCCACCAAATACATAGGGAATGTGCAAGGGCTTAACCGCGTTGGTGATCGCCGCGACCGTGGCCCCACCGACGGCATTGATCGCACGATATTGCCCAGCTTGAATGGCTTGGGTGGAGTTAACCACATCGGTGACGACAATCCACCAATCGTCTGGGAGGGCTTGGAAATGTTGAGTGTGTAATATCTCATCAAAGTCGGTCAAGACGTTTAATTCTTCGAAAAAACGCTCAGATGAAGCTGGTTGGTGAGTCGGGTTCATAGTTTATGCTGGCCGGTTTGAAAATATTGCACGGATAAATCAACAAAGGCACGCACTTTAGCGGATAAATGCAAACGATGTGGATAAACTAAATAGGCGCTTTGTGGTGGCATTTCGTAGTTATTTAAGATACGAATTAGTTCACCGCGATCAATTTCGGCTTGGCACATATAACTGGGCAAACGCCCAATGCCTAAGCCCGCCATCACTAGCGTTTTTTGCATGGGTATATTATTGCATTCCACTAGGTTTTCGACTTCCACATGCACGGTTTCGTTTTGCTCACTGCGGTATTCCCAAGTAATTGGCACTTGGTTGTACATATATTTAATCGCTAAATGGGTTTTGAGATCATGTGGGTGTTTGGGTTGGCCGTGTTGTGCAAAATAATCGGGCGTGGCAACCGTAATAAATTCAAAATCGAGCAGGTTTCGACTAATTAAGTTTGAGGTTTTAGGCTGCCCCATACGGACACAAACATCAAATCCTTCACCAATCACATCTACTAGCCGGCTACTAAAATCGACTTGCATTTTAACCTGGGGGTATTGCAATAAATAATCGCGAATAACCGGTTGCATATGCGACTGGCCAAAACTGTTGGGTAGACTAATTTTAAGCCGCCCTGTCGGGCTGTCTTGTAGTTGAGTAATGCTTTGTTCAGCTTCGTAAGCGTCGTTCACAATTTGTTTGGCTTTTTCAAAATACACCTGGCCCACATCGGTGAGGCTTAAACTGCGTGTGGTTCGGTTAATTAAACGGGCGCCTAGACGTTTTTCGAGTTTGGTGATGGCTTTACTGATATGCGAGACCGCATGGCCCAATTGATTAGCCGCTTGGCTAAAGCTGCCGGAATCGATAACTTGTACGAAGATGGTTAAGCCTTCTAGTGAATCTTTGCGGTTGATCATGCGGGTTTATACCTTTCTCTTATGGAAAAAGTAAATTCATATTTCTTGTATTATCAATCATACAAGAAAAAGTTAAACTTTAG
>NZ_JACUTY010000142.1 GCF_014859555.1 Thiomicrospira sp.
TGGTTGTTTACGTGACCGGTTTGCGGGTGCGGGTTCAAATCCACTTGGCGGCTGGCGGCATAACCAATTAAGGCAAAGCCAATCATTAACGCACTTATCCAAACTAAACCCTGCTCGCCCAGCACTAAAAAACCACCCAACAAGGTGCCTAACAATATTGCCGCAAAGGTCGAGCCACTAAACCAAGCATTGGCTTGCATCAAACGTTCAGAGCGTACTTGCTCGGGTAAAATCGAATATTTAATTGGCCCAAAAAACGCCGACTGCACCCCCAATAAAAACAACACCGCCAACATAAAACCAATATCGCCACTAAAAAACGCCAACGAACCCAGCAACATAATCAAAACTTCAGCGAGCTTGATTTTACGCATCAGCCACACCTTGTCCCAGCGATCCGCCAATTGTCCGCCCCAAGGCGAAAACAAGAAAAACGGTAAAATAAACAAGCCCGCCGCCAAGGTAATGGTTAAGGCCGAATCGGCATCTTGCATTAAGCGATACGTGATCAAAATCACCAGCGCGTTTTTAAACAGGTTGTCGTTAAATGCGCCTAAAAACTGCACCACAAACAAGGCAAAAAATTTAGGCTGACGAATTAAATTGGACACGGAGATCATGAGTCGTTCCTTTTTGGCGGGTTAGCTTATTGGCGCATCGGGTTGGGTGACAAAGTCCGACGGTGGATCGTATTGAATAGAGTTTACATAATACACGGCACGTTTGTTTTCGGGCAAATCCACCGTCACTTCGTCGTCCACCGATTTAGCCAATAAGGCTTTGGCGACCGGCGAAAACAACGAAATATCGCCGGGCGTATAACCGGCTTCCAGCCCGCCGACGATGCGATAAGTATGCAGCTCGCCAGCTTCGTCCTCCAACCTCACCCAAGCACCAAAATAAATTTTGGTTAAATCGGCGGGACGATCACGCACCACTTTAATGTCTTTTAAATGGCGTTCTAAATAACGCAAACGTCGATCGGTTTCGCGCAGTTCTTTTTTACGGTAAATATACTCGGCGTTTTCTGAGCGATCACCTTCGGCGGCGGCATCGGCTAAGGCGCGCACAATCTCAGGGCGTTTGTTTTTCCACAAAAACACCATTTCCGAACTTAAGCGTTGGTAACCTTCCGGCGTAATATAACTCATTGGCTTCCTTATTCAGGCTGAATTCTGCGCCTAGTCTAGTAAAGCCTGTTCAATAAAGAAAGCAAAATTGCGACGTCACATCGGTAAAAACCTTACAAAAGTTGTTAAAAAATAAGCAAAATTTGTGTAATTTGTGATTTAATTTGTTTAA
>NZ_JACUTY010000016.1 GCF_014859555.1 Thiomicrospira sp.
GCGTTAAGTTAGCCTAAAGGCATAAGCGCGTTTAACAAGCTTATGCCTTTAGGCTTTAACGACTGCTCGGCACAATAATGCGCCAAGCATTTGGCCGCTCAATCACCTCAACCGGTGTTTGGTACACGGCTTCTATATTGGCTTGAGTTAATACCGTTTCAACCCGCCCACTGGCGTAGACCGCGCCCTCATGTAACAACAAGGCTTGATCGGCAAACTGTGACGCTAAATTAAGGTCATGCAGTACCGCCACCACGCCCATATTCTGCTCGCGAGCACATTGCTTTAACACCTTAAAAACCTGCTGTTGATGGGCTAAATCTAGGTTTGAGGTACATTCATCTAATAACAAAAAACGCGCTGAAGCCGTTGTTAACGGGCTTAAGATTTGCGCCATCACGCGTGCTAAATGGGTACGTTGTTTTTCGCCACCCGACAAGGTTAAATAATTACGTTGTGCCAAGTGACTGACATCAAATAAAGCCAAAGCTTGCTTGACCAGGTTTTCAATTTGATCGCGCGGAGCATCCAGTAATCCGAGTGCCACCACTTCTTTCACCCAAAATCCAAACTCTAAACCGACCGACTGTGGCATCACGGCACGCAATCGCGCTAACTGGATTGGGGTGTAAGACGTTAATGGCTGTTGATTTAGACATACCTGCGATTGGAAAGCACTGAGTTCGCCCGACAACACATTCAGTAAAGTCGATTTTCCGGCGCCATTGGGCCCCAGAATCACCCAGAGTTCGCCGGCTTTTACTTGCAGGCCGACGTGACTCAATATAGTTTTGTCGCCAATGGCATAATCAATAGATTCAATTTCTAGCATAGTGATCAAATAACCGCTAAATTGGTTGCTGCGCCGCTCTTAAAGCTCAGCGCAAACCACCAGGCCTGGTGGTTAATCCAAATAGGGATAAGTTTCGGCCTCTAAGGTTTCTTGGTAGGTTTCAATATTGCCCGCCGCAATATCGGTTCGATAGAAACGGGCGATATGGAATAAGGCTTCGCCTTCGTTCACTAACGGCAAATGCAATTGGCCGATAATGATGCCACTAAAAGGCGACCAAACATCCACCTCCGACTCGCCAAACGGATCGGAGATGCGTCCCAATAAAGTTTGATCTTTTACGACGCGTTCGCCTTGCTTGACGCTAGCGCGGAAAATCCCGTCTTGCGGTGCGCGCACCCAGGCGGAAGATCGCGCTATTATGGGATCGGCCGGCGGTATTTTGCGCGATTTTGGCAGCATCTCCAGCTGGCGCATCACACGTAAAATACCCTGCACGCCGCCGCGAATCGCCAGCTCGTCAAATCGCAAGGCTTCTCCGGCTTCATATAATAAGACCGGAATGCCTTTTTTAGCGGCGGCTTCACGTAATGAACCATCGCGCAAATCCGAGTTAAGTATCACCGGCGTACCAAACGCACGCGCTAAATCTAGGGTTTGCGCATCATCTAAATTGGCGCGAATTTGTGGTAGGTTTGAGCGATGTATTGCGCCTGTGTGCAAGTCAATACCGTGGGTTGAACGTTCTACAATTTCTTCTAAAAACAACCGCGCGACACGCCCGGCTAACGAGCCTTTTTCAGACCCAGGAAAACTGCGATTCAAATCGCGACGATCGGGTAAATAACGGCTTTGGTTAATAAAACCATGTAGGTTAACAATTGGCACGGCAATCAACGTGCCTTTGAGCTGACGCAAACCCGGTACTTTAAGCAGACGGCGGATAATCTCTACGCCATTAAGTTCATCACCATGAATTGCGGCACTAACAAACATCACCGGCCCAGCTTGACGACCGCACAACACCTGCACCGGCATGGTGATCGGGCTATGAGTATAGAGTTTGCCAACCACCAAATCGACAGTACGACGTTCACCAGGTTGAATCGTTTGACCGCCTAGTGTTATAGGCGAGTTCTTGCGCCGTTTTGACGCTGGGGAGTCTGATGCCATTACCCCTTACCTTTGGTTTTGGTTTTATTTGGTTTGGCGGTTTTTTCAATAAAATCAATAATCAAACCCGCGACATCTTTACCTGAGGCGTTTTCAATGCCTTCTAAGCCAGGCGAGGAGTTTACCTCCATCACCACCGGGCCGTGATTTGAGCGCAAAATATCCACACCACACACATTTAAGCCCATAATTTTAGCCGCTCGCAACGCGGTAGCACGCTCTTCTGGTGAAATCCGCGTCAACACCGCGCTGCCACCACGGTGTAAATTCGAGCGAAACTCACCTTCTTGACCTTGACGTTTCATCGCCGCCACGACCTTGCCACCGACTACAAAACAACGAATATCCGAACCGCCCGCTTCTTTAATAAACTCTTGCACTAAGATATGTTCTTTCAAACCCATAAAGGCTTGAATCACACTTTTGGCCGCTTGTTTATTTTCAGCCAGCACCACACCAATGCCTTGCGTACCTTCTAACACCTTAATCACCGCAGGCGCGCCACCCACAATGTTTAATAAGTCATCAATATCATCCGGCGAATGCGCAAAGCTGGTAACCGGTAAGCCAACGCCATGCTTAGATAAAAGCTGCAAACTGCGCAACTTATCACGCGAACGTGAAATAGCCACCGATTCATTAAGTGGGTAAACCCCCATCATTTCAAACTGACGCAATACGGCGGTGCCATAAAATGTAATGGACGCCCCAATACGTGGTATCACGGCATCAAACCCGGTTAAGACCTCCCCTTTGTAGTGGATTTCCGGATGATGCGAGGTGATATTCATATAACAACGCAGTGCATCAATAACACGCACTTCGTGACCACGATCCTCGGCCGCCTCAACTAAACGACGGGTAGAATAAAGGTTACGGTTTCTGGATAAAATGGCTATTTTCATGCGTGGCTCCCTTGAGCGACTGATTGGTCTAAATTCTGTAAATCTTGTTCTGGCAATCGCTGACAATAGGAGCGACTCACATCTACCACAAATCGGGTTTCCATTGCCACACGACCCAGTAACATTCGAAAACGCATGGTGTCGCGACTGGTTAAGGACAAATCAATCATAAAACGTTGGTCGCCCAACACCAGCTCGGTTTCGATAAAATAACGCTCAGTTTTATTACCACCAGAATCCGTCACGACGCGCTTATCTTTAACCAAGGCTTCACACCAAACTTCGATTTCTAATTCTTGTTGGTGCGGATGAACACCAAATCTTATCCAGTCTTGGCCATCACGTTCAAAAGGTTCAACCGAAAAAGCATGCAGTGCAGAGGTTCGTGCTCCGGTATCCACTTTACATTTTAAAGCTTTAATGCCCAAGCCGGGCAAGGCAACCCATTCACGCCAACCTAGTGTTGGCTTGGTTAGGATAGGTTTATCTAGGGTTTGTTTAGTTGGTTTGGTTTTCACTTAATGACTCCAGCCAGTTTAGATCCATCTGATGCCAATCATTAAACCTTATCATAGCCTGAATTTCTTTAATATATTCTTCACGACGTTGCGAATAAGCCAATAACCCTTCGGCTAATTTTTCGCCCGTTAGAGCCTGATTGTTGTTACGCGAATCCAAGCGCAACTGGCGAAGATCGCGATAGGTGTGAAACGCATTTAAATTAAGCATGTAAGCTTGTACCGATTGGCTGGGTGATTCAAATAAACGCACCTCGTATCTTTTTCCGGCTGGGCGTTGATCCGGCACTAAACCACACCCTACCGAGAAACACCATTGGCCATAAAAGTTCATGCCCTGTGTTGCAAAACGTGATGTCCCCCAGGCGGATTCGTTAGCCGCTTGGGCTAAGGCCAGTGAAGGCGGAATAACATCGACCTTTTTTAGTAAAGCCTGTTTCCATTGTGCATAAGTTTGTGTGGGTTTGCGTGATTGCTGATATTTTTCGGCGATTATCTCAACTCGCTGATGTTGTTTTTTAGTTAAATTTTTAAAATCCAGCGACTGTAAAAAACCACGCTCTTGTAATATTGACTCATTAGCTTGATGAATCGCCGGCAATAAGAAGTCGATAAAAGCTTGTTTTTTTTCATTTACATCTTGAATACTGGCAAAGTCTGGTAGGGTCACTTTTTGTGTGGGCTGGTTCGACTTTAAAAGCGCATCATCCTGCGCCTGCATATCAGTTTGTTTATGTTCGCGTTCTTGGTTTACCAACACGCCAATCGCGACTAAAACCAGCCCTACTAACACTATTTGAATCAATCGTTCCAAAACACCCTCCAAGGCTATTACACTATAATGTCGCTATTATCTCAAAACTAGGGAATCTACATGCTTAAAAAACGCTATCAACTCCTATCTATCTTATGGCTGTCTGGCTTGATTAGCTCAATGGCTTATGCTAATTCATCCGCTGTGATTTTAATGTACCATCATTTCGGCGATGATACGCCCGCCAGCACCAGTGTCACCTTAAAACAATTTGACGCCCATCTCGACTACTTAGAGCAAAATGCGTTCAACGTTTGGCCCTTATCTAAATTGGTTCAGCACTGGCAGAATGATCAAGATGTACCGGATAAAACCGTGGTACTGACCGCCGATGACGCTTATAAAAGCGTGTATACCGAAGCTTATCCAAGGCTCAAAAAACTCGGCTGGAGTATGACCACCTTTGTTAACTCAGACCCCATAGATAAGCGCTTTGGTAATTTCATGACTTGGGGTCAAATGCGCGAAATGCAAGCCGATGGCTTTGAGTTTGCCAACCACACCCACACCCATGGCAAAATGCGGCCACTAGGCAATGAAACGCAACCACAAATGCTCAAGCGTGTTCGCGATGAGCTGACAATCACTCAAACACGTTTGCAAGAGGAGCTGGGAGATGATGCTAACCAAAACCCTAAATTATTTGCCTACCCTTACGGTGAATACAGTGAAAGTGCGGCGAACTTAATTGCCGAAATGGGATACGTAAGTGTCGCTCAAGTATCTGGCGCAGTAGATAAACACTCTGATCACAAGGCATTAAATCGTTTTCCGATGGCGGTGAACTTTGCCAAAATTCAAGATTTTGCATTAAAAGTAAACACCCTGCCCCTGCCCATTAGTAAACAAAGCCCGCGTGACCCATTAATTCAAACCAATCCACCTGAGCTTAGAATCCATTTAAGCCAACCGGTTAAGCAATTAAATTGCTTTAACAGCCTTGGTCAACCGCTAGACATGGATTGGCGTTCTGACACAGAACTCGTGATTAAATCAAAACAAGCACTCAAACCACCACGTGATCGATATGCCTGCACCGCACCAGCGGGTCAAGGCCGTTGGTATTGGTTTGGTCAGCTATGGATTATTGATTAATAAAACAACTGCGCCCCGCCTTATGCTTTAAACATAAGACTCAAAACAAAAAAACCGCCTTTCGGCGGTTTTTTAATGGCTGCTTGTTTAAAGAAACTATTACAACTTTTCTTTAATACGAGCCGCACGACCTGACAATTCACGAAGGTAGTAAAGTTTCGCGCGACGAACATCACCACGACGCTTAACAGCAATACTTTCAACCAACGGGCTATAGGTCTGGAAAGTACGCTCAACACCGACACCATGTGAAATCTTACGCACCGTAAAGGCTGAGTTTAAACCACGGTTACGTTTAGCGATTACAACGCCTTCATAAGCCTGCAAACGTACGTTTGTGCCTTCTTGTACTTTAACCTGTACAACTACTGTGTCACCTGGTGCAAATGCTGGAATTTCTTTACCCATTTGCTCAGTTTCAATTCGCTTGATGATATCGCTCATCTTAAAGCTCTCCATATTCTTTGAAGTGGTTCTCACGTTTTCACTTCAAAATTGCTATTCAACCAACTTGAGCCAAGCATCCAATTTTTGGCGTTGCTCAGAGGTTAGTGCCAATTTTTCTATCAAATCTGGTCGGCGTGCATGGGTGCGTAACCATTTCTGCCGCTCGCGCCATGCGTCAATTTTGGCATGATGGCCTTCCAATAACACACTTGGAACCATTCTGCCATCTACCGACTCAGGCCGCGTGTAGTGAGGACAATCTAGCAAACCGTCTGAAAAAGAATCTTGCTGTGCCGACTGTGAATGACCAAGTGCGCCCGGTAACAGGCGTATCATGGCATCCATTAACATCATTGCAGGTAGCTCACCGCCACTTACAACAAAATCGCCAACACAAATTTCTTCGTCAACACACTGTTCAATCAAACGTTCGTCAATGCCTTCGTAGCGACCACAAAGTAAGGTTACTTGTGGACGTTTAACCAACTCTTCCACTTTTGCTTGTGTTAAGGGTTGGCCTTGTGGCGACAAATAAACCACATGCGATTTCGCATCCGGCTGAGTTTGTTTGAGTGTTTGCTCTAACGCGTCAAAGGTATCTTTCAGAGGCTGGTACATCATTAACATACCCGGACCACCCCCGTAAGGGCGATCATCTACCGTTTTATGCCGATCATGCGTAAAGTCGCGCGGATTCCAAAAATGCAGTTCAACCAACTCTTTTTGAAATGCGCGGCGACTTATGCCTTGCTGCGTAATCGCATTAAACATGTCAGAAAACAGCGTAATCACATCAAAACGCATGCTTTACTGATCATCCTCTTCAAGTGCTTCGGGCTGCCAATTAACTAAAATCTGCCGATGCTCCAAATCTACATCTAAGATGTAATTTTCGAACACAAACGGAATTAAATGACTACGCTCACCTTTAACTCGCAACACATCATGTGCGCCTGTCTCAACTAACTCGGTAACTTGACCCAGTTGTTCACCTTGTTGGTTTTTTACGTCACAGCCAATTAAGTCTATCCAATAAAAAACATCTTCATCTTCTGGAAACTGATCTCGCGTCACCGCAATGTCAGAGCCCATTAATTCACGCGCTAATTCACGTGAATCGATGCCTTTCAAGTGAGCTACTATCGCCTTGCCACCTTGCGGTGCATGGGTTTCGATAACTTGCATCTCCACCCATTGCCCCTGGCGTTTTACTAACCAGGGTTGGTAATTCAAAATATTACCGACTGGGTCTGTATGCGAATACACCTTGACCCAGCCTTTGATGCCATACACGCCATTAATTCGGCCGATAATGAGTTTATCTTGGTTCATTAGTTCGACCGAAAAGTCTTAAGCTTTCTTTATAATGCTTTTAACGCGATCACTCATTTGAGCGCCTTGGCCAACCCAGTGATCAACTTTCGCCTGATCAACACGAAGACGCTCTTCGTTACCACGCGCGCTTGGGTTGAAAAAACCAACTTGCTCAATAAAACGACCGGTCACCGCAACACGACGATCGGCTACTACTAACTTATAAAACGGGCGCTTTTTTGAGCCACCACGTGCTAAACGAATTACAACCATTGTGTATCTCCTTAGGTTAATCAGGCGATGATGGGAAACCCCACCAACAAATTCTTCTTGGTTTACAGTCACCAGAACCAGGCCTGGTGATGGGTTGATCTAGCTTTGGGGCTAGAGTCAAGTAAGCGCGTGATTATACACGCGCACTAGGCGTTAAGCAAAGTTTTTATTGGCTTCGCTTAACGCCGTGTTTGGTCGGCTAACTCATTGGACACCCAACTCGCTATCTGGGTGGCATGCCACCCATACCGCCCATACCCGGTGGTAATTTGCCGGCCATGCCTCGCATCATGTTTTTCATGCCGCCCTTTGAAACTTTTTTCATCATTTTTTGCATTTGCTCAAATTGCTTGAGCAATTTATTAACATCTTGAACCTGAGTACCCGAACCCGCTGCGATACGACGCTTGCGCGAGCCTTTTAATAAGGTTGGGAAGGCGCGTTCTTTAGGCGTCATGGAATTAATAATGGCTTCTAGGCGTTTAAATTCTTTTTCCGCCACGCCTTCTTGCATTTGGTTTTTAAGCTGCCCCATTCCGGGTAATTTGCCCATCAAACCGCCAATGCCGCCCATGCCTTGAATTTGCTGCAATTGCTGACGGAAATCTTCTAAATCAAACTGACCGGTTTTTTGGATTTTTTGCGCAAAGGCTTGCGCTTTTTTATGATCAATTTTGGTTTCGGCTTCTTCGATTAAGCTTAAAACATCGCCCATTCCCAAAATGCGACCCGCCATACGGTCTGGGTGGAACAGTTCCAGTGCTTCAGTTTTCTCACCCGCCCCAATAAACTTGATGGGTTTGCCGGTGACTTCACGAATAGATAACGCCGCACCGCCTCGAGCATCACCGTCGGTTTTGGTTAAGATTACACCGGTTAAAGGCAAGGCATCATGGAAAGCTTTAGCCGTGGTGGCGGCATCTTGCCCGGTCATAGCATCGACCACAAATAAGGTTTCAATCGGTTTAATCGCTTGATGCAGGGCTTTAATCTCGGCCATCATACCTTCATCAACATGCATACGACCGGCGGTGTCCACTAACAACACATCCATGAATTGTTTTTTGGCTTCGGCGCGTGCGCGCTCTACGATATCAACCGGTTTTTGATCGGCACTGGATGGCGAAAAAACCACACCCACTTGCTGCGCCAGCGTTTCTAACTGTTTAATCGCGGCTGGGCGATAGATGTCGGCTGACACCACCATGACTTTTTTCTTTTCACGCTCTTTTAACCAGCGCGCCAATTTGGCAACCGAGGTGGTTTTACCTGCGCCCTGCAAACCAGCCACCATAATTACCGCAGGTGGCTCAACGTTGAAGTTAAGCGGTTCAACCTCCTGCCCCATGGTTTCGGTCAGCTGCTCGCGCACCACCTTGATAAAAGCTTGTCCTGGATTTAAAGCTGAAGAAACTTCTTGCCCGAGCGCTCGTTCCTGCACTTTGTTAATAAAGCTTTTTACCACAGGCAAAGCCACATCGGCTTCTAACAACGCACGCCGAACATCTCTCAAGGCGTCCTTAATATTATCTTCTGTGAGGCGACCTTGACCGCGAATGGTTTTCAGCGTCTTCGCCAAACGATCCGATAAATTATCAAACATAACGATTCTCCATTGTTCTAAACCAACTCAATTTGTTGAATTAGGATTTGTTATCCGAAACCAAGAGAGAAATTCTTCTCAATAACTTTTAATTTCGCTATTATAGCGGATATGATGATTTTTCGTGATCTTTGCAAGCTTAACATTGCTCAGAATACCCGTAACCAACAAGGAATTTACATGATCAGTAGCCTTAGTGCACTTATGGCGAGCTTACTTTATTTAATGAGCACCTATTATCTAATGCGCTGCATTCGCAACACACAAATCAGCTCTGAATCATTACGACGCCCAATTTTAGGGGTCGCCACTTTTGCGTTAGTTCTGCATACCATTTCATTAACGCTTACTTTATTTACCCCGGAGTCGATGATTTTTAGTTTTGGCAATGGCTTATCCTTGATTGGCTGGATTGGCGTGTTTGCCTTGTTAATGATCAACTTAAATAAAAACACCGAAACCTTAGGCATCTTTATATTCCCGCTGGCTGCCTTGGTTACCTTGTTGCCTCAGTTGGTCGGTGAGCTGCGCCCGATTGATTACAGCTTAGGCTTCCATGTGGTTATTTCGATCTTTGCTTACAGTGTACTGGGCTTGGCCACGGCTCAAGCCGTGTTGTTTTCTGCCCAGGAACGCCGTTTCCAACAACGCAATTTATCCAACCTTATTCGCGCCCTGCCTCCATTGCAGGTTATGGAGAAGACCTTAATTCAGTTGGTTGTACTGGGTTATATTATTCTGACGTTCGCGATTTTCAGCGGTGCTTACTTTATTGAAAACTTTTTCAGCCAGAACATTGCACACAAAACCTTCTTTTCAATATTGGCATGGTTAACCTACAGCTTGTTTTTATGGGGCCATTTTCAGTTTGGTTGGCGCGGCCAAAAAGCCGCTCAATACACTATCTGGGCCTACGGTTTATTGGTTATCAGCTACATTGGCACTCAGGGAATTTTAATGATCCTTAGCCCATCAACCTAAGCGTTCAAACCTCAGGCATGCATTCGATTATAAAATTCGTTATAATCGCAATCTTGTTTTCACACTCAATGGTAAAACTTTGAACGACATCCCTTTAGCTTTGTTATTCTTTACTCTATTCATCATGATGGTTTTATCGGCACTCTTTTCGAGCTCCGAAACCGCTCTCATGTCACTCAACCGTTATCGCTTAAAGCATAAAGCGAATAGTGGGCATCGGGCGGCTATCAAAGCCCAAAAGCTGCTTGAAAAGCCCGATCGTTTACTCGGCGTGATTTTGCTTGGTAATAATTTTGTTAATATTTTAGCCTCCTCGATCGCGACCATTATTGCGCTGCGTTTAATGGGAGAAGCCGGTATCGCAATTGCCGCTGGTCTACTAACTTTGCTGATCTTAATTTTTTCCGAGGTCGCGCCTAAGACAGTGGCCGCATTGTATCCAGAAAAAATTGCCTTCCCGATGGCTTACATACTTGATCCGATGCTTAAAATATTCAGCCCGATTGTTTGGTTTGTGAATTTTTTTGCAAACAATTTTCTGCGCTTATTTGGCATAGATGTTAATAAGGTGCAAGCTGATCACTCGTTAAGCCATGAAGAACTTCAAACCTTAATTGATGAGTCAACTGGCCAGCTGCCACAGCAATATCGCGACATGCTGACCAGCATCTTACGTTTAGAAAGTGTGACGGTGGAAGATGTGATGATTCCAAAGCAAGAGATTTATGGCGTAGACGTGGATCAGCCTTTTGAGGGCTTCCTAAAGTCGATCCAAAACTCACCCTATACTCGCGTGCCGTTATATCGTGGCACGTTTGATGCCGATTTAGTCGGCATTTTAAACCTGCGCCGCGCCTTACCATCGCTCATGAAAGCCGACATTACGCTTAAGGATATTGTCAAACTTGCCAGACCAGCTTACTACGTGCCTGAAACGACACCACTCAACACACAATTAGCCAACTTCCATAAAAACAAACGACGTATGGCTTTAATTGTGGATGAATACGGTGAACTGCAAGGCTTGTTAACCATGGAAGATTTACTGGAAGAGATTGTGGGCAAATTATCGACCGATGCCAGTGCAAAATTAGCAGAGAATGTCGCGATCCATGCGGATGGTTCGATGACGGTTGATGCAGCGGAATTTATTCGCGACCTCAATAAAGATTACTTTCTTGAGTTGCCGACCGATGGCCCTAAGACCTTAAATGGTTTAATTCAAGAACATTTGGAAACGCTGCCGTCTAAAGGCATCTGCATTCGCATCGGAAATTACAGCCTTGAAGTGCTGGATGTGTCTCAGAACGCAATTGATAAAATCAAACTCAGTTTAATTGATCCTAAATTAGAAAAAACAAATTAAAAGGCACACTATGTCTCAGCCCTTTTCCGACCACCAGGCCTGGTCAAAACTAAAACAAGCCATCGTGGCGCTGGCGCAGCAAGAAGTCATGCGTCGTTTTAACCAAGTGGGTTACGAAATTAAAAATGACGGCTCCTTACTTACCGAAGCCGACACCAGCATGCAGCAACAGGTCGCCGACTATCTTAAAAACACCTGGCCTGAATTTGCCTTATTAGGCGAAGAATCAAGCCTAGAAACCCAGCAAGCCGCACTTGAACACCCAACCGGGTGCTGGGTGCTAGATCCGGTGGACGGCACCACCAATTTTGCGAATCATATCCCCTTTTTTAGCGTGTCACTGGCTTTGGTAATTGGCGGAAAACCGGTCTTAGGTTTGGTGTATGACCCGGCTCGTGATGAGCTTTTTAGTGCGCGCTTGGGATTGGGAGCCGAATTAAATGACCAACCCCTTAAGGCTCCAACCATTACACCCGATCTAAAGCATTGCGTGGGTATTATTGACTTTAAGCGTTTGGCGCCAGCCTTAGCGACCGCCCTGGCAACCCAAGCACCTTACGCATCGCAACGCAGTTTTGGTTCAGTCGCGTTAGACTGGTGTTGGATTGCGGCCGGACGTGGTCAGGTTTATCTGCACGGCAATCAAAGCTTGTGGGATTATGCGGCCGGTTGGTTGATATTAGAAGAAACCGGCGGTGCCAGTTCTAATTTAGAGGGTGAAACGGTTTTCCAAAACAAAATCGGTAAACGTTCAGCCGTAGCCGCGATTAATTCAACGACGTTTTGCTTATGGCATGCGTGGATTCAACAACATAACTAATGGGCGCATAAAACAACCATCATTGGCTCCAACACCAGAGTGCTTTTTTGAGTGCTTCAACATCAATCGGTTTACTTAAGTAGTCATTCATACCCGCTGCCATGACTTTTTCACGATCCCCAAACATCGCATTCGCCGTTAACGCGATAATAGGGGTGCAAGCCAAGCGTTGATTTCCGTGACCACGAATGCGCCGTGTGGCTTCTAGACCATCCATCTTAGGCATTTGCATATCCATTAGAATTAAATCGAACTTAGTGTCGGACTTATTTAGCTGCTCAAGTACTTCAACGCCATTTTCAGCCAGCGTAACTTGATGCTTAAGTTTGGCTAGAATGGCCTTTATTAATAGCTGGTTAGACGGATTATCTTCGGCCACCAAAATAGATAAAGCACGCTGGTTTTGGTAATTAATCCGTTCACCTTCAAGTTCAACTTCTTCTGGGGTGGCTGGCACACAAGGCACTTCAAACCAAAAACAGCTGCCAACACCTAAGCGACTACGTGCACCAATATCACCCTGCATCGCCTGAGCCAGTTTTTTACTAATCGATAAACCCAAGCCGGTTCCACCATATTTTCGACTGATTGAGGCGTCCGCCTGCGTAAAGGCATCAAATAAATGCGCTAGCTTTTCTTCAGCAATTCCGATACCTGTGTCTTTAACTTCAAAACGGGCCCGGTGACCAATACCCATCACTTTAAGAGTAACCGAGCCTTGCTCGGTAAATTTAATGGCATTACCCAAAAGATTTAATAAAACCTGACGCAAACGTGCCTGATCACCTTTTACATAAGCCACCAGGCCTGGTGCTTTTTCTAGCTTTAGTTCAATCCCTTTGGCTTGGGCACTCGGCTTTAGCATTTCAATCACGTTATCGATCTGCTGGTTTAAATCAAAAGCATGACTTTCTAACTCGACTCGACCAGCATCCAGTTTGTTAAAATCTAGAATGTCATTCACCAAGTGCAGCAGGTGCTGACCTGAGCGTTGAATCATTTCGGCTTGATTTTTTTGTTCTGTGCTTAAGGCTTGGTCTAACAATAAATTAGACATGCCGATCACCGCATTCAGCGGTGTACGAATTTCATGACTCATTACCGATAAAAATTCAGACTTGGCATTGGCCGCTGATTCCGCCTCTTGGCGCGCCTGCTCTAACACCTGCTCCATTTCTTTTCGTTCAGTAATATCTAAAGCGAAGCCCAATATCCAGATTTCTGGAGGTTGATCTGGACGCTGGATATGAATCGGACCCCGGCCGGTTAATAACCAGCGTGTCTGCCCCATCAACGTCAACGGCTCTTCCGACACAATAAGTTCAGCACTTTGTTTCGCTTGGCGATCATCATCAACAAACTTACGCGCTAATTCGATTGGAAATACTTCAAAATCGGTTCGACCAATGGCTCGATTGCGCTCGACACCTGTTATCTGTTCAGTTTGTTTACTGTAAAAACGGAAACAGCCTTGCGCATCTTTTACATAAATACTAATTGGCAGCGCATCCAAGATCTGTTCAATCAGAACCTCTCGCTGCCGAACCGTTTGCTCAAGACGTTTGGCATCAGACACATCACGAACCGAACCGACTAAACGATAAGCTTGATTAGAATCAGCCTGCCAAATGGCTTGACCCGTCAACTGCATCCAGATATAACTGTTACTGGACGTTTTAAAACGAAACATCACATTAAACGGCCAACGCGCCTCAAGGTGTGCAAATAATGCGTCGTCGATACGCACTAGGTCTTGTGGATGGACACGCGCCATAATTTCGGCTTTAGTCTGCCCCAGCTCAACGGGGGAAATATCACACATCTGATAAAACCGATCACTGTAACGAATTAAATCTTGCTTTAAATCCCAATCAAACAAACCCAGTCCCGCTGCATCAGACACAGTACGATAGATTTGATCCTCAGGGCCTTGTTGGTTGAAATTTTCGGTGTGCGCACCTGCCATGACAAACTGGATCAAAATTCCGTCCTGGTAATGAACCAATGTAAATTGACAAGCCTCGACCAAGCCTTTTAAAGCGTAGCGAAAGCTTGTAACACTGGTGCGCTGCATAGCACTCAATAATTGCAGTTTAAGTTCTACATCCAGATTGAGATCATAATGACCCCACAGAGAGTGGGCGGTTTGATTCTGCCAATTTATACGCCATTGCGATTCGTCGTTGCATACAGCAAAAGCCACCGCTAAGGGGGCGTTTGCATAAATTTCATTTAAAGCCGAGTTGGCAGGCATGGCCTATCCCTTAAAAACATAGTTGGATTTATTCTAGCCGATCAGACTTATTAATGGGGAAGTCTTTTACAATTGATCCAAAGCTTGCGCTAGATTATAGACTCCAACTAATTCCATGCCAACTACACCGCCTTTAGGGACGTTGGCCATCGGTACAATAGCGCGTTTAAAGCCGTGTTTGGCGGCTTCAAAAATGCGCTCTTGACCACTTGGAACCGGACGTATCTCACCCGCCAAACCGACTTCACCAAACACAATTAAATCCTGATCCAATGGTTTATTTCGCATGCTTGATAAGATGGCCACTAACAACGCAAGATCCGCACTGGTTTCGGAGACTTTTATGCCCCCTACTACATTGACATACACATCCTGATCCGCCGCTTGAATGCCACCATGACGGTGCATAACGGCTAATAACATGGCGATTCGATTCGAATCCAGCCCCACACTCACTCGCCGCGGACTACCATAAGGCGATTCATCAACTAAGGCTTGAATCTCGACCAACAATGGCCGAGAACCCTCCCAAATCACCATGACAACCGAACCCGGAGACGGTTCATTTGCACGTGATAGAAAAATAGCCGACGGGTTCTTGACTTGCTTTAAACCTAACTCTGTCATAGCAAACACACCCAGCTCATTCACTGCGCCAAACCGGTTTTTAATGGCTCGAAGTGTTCTAAAACGGCTATCAGACTGACCCTCCAAAAATAACACACTGTCGACAATATGTTCCAGCACTCTCGGACCCGCCACCTCACCGGACTTAGTTACGTGCCCGACTAAGAAAACGGCAATATTATTTTGCTTAGCAAAACGGGTTAGATAGGCCGCCGATTCTCTGACCTGGGTTACCCCACCGGCCGCGGTGCCTATTTCGGCCAACTGCATGGTTTGGATAGAATCCACCACCATCACCTTTGGCGACTCTTGCTGCGCAAATCGGATGATTTGTTCGACCTCTGTTTCAGCCAACAAACGCAAATGATCTTCAGGTAATTGCATGCGTTTCGCACGCATCACCACTTGCTGCAGTGATTCCTCACCGGTGACATACAATGCCGGAATAGTCTGACTTAAACCGCACATCACCTGAAGCAAAATTGATGATTTGCCGACACCTGGATCGCCGCCGATCAAGACCACCGATCCAGGTACAATGCCACCACCCAGCACCCGATCCAGTTCAGAGATGCCAGTTGAAAAACGCGGCACCTCACTCAGTTCTATATCACTAACCGATAAAACCTGATTTGATTGGCTGCCGCTGTAACCCTTAACTGAACGAGAGGTGGTTTTACTGACGGCTGATATCGTGAGCTCTTTAAGGGTGTTCCAAGCGCCACATTCCATGCATTGACCTTGCCACTTGGTGTGCTCTGCACCGCAGTCTGTACAAACAAATACCGATTTTGCTTTCGCCATATTTAATCCTTAATAACTCGGGTTTGGCGCCTGTCTCGTCCTAAATAAAAAAGCCCGCGAAAGCGGGCCTATTATCAATGTTTCACATCTCGCCAGTATTCTCTTTTGAGAAGATAGGTTAGCAGCAACAACACCAATAGGAATAAAATTACCTTCCAGCCAAGATCCCAACGCTCTACTTTATTAGGCTCGGCAATGTAATCTAAGAAGTTAACCAAATCACGTGTAACCTGATCAAACTCTTCCGGTGTGGCGTGTTTCTGAATCCCTTCTAGCACATTTGGCATAGAGGTTCCTGTCAACACTTTATTGTTCCAAATAGCCGGCTCCCATTCCCCTTCATTTTCTAGGTAGTAGCCGCGTAAAAAAGTATAGATATAATCATTGCCTTTTAAACGCGCCATTAAAGAAAGGTCTGGCGCTTGAATACCGAACTTACTTTGAGACACACCGTCTTCCATAAACGTCATCATATAATCAACCGTTACACGCTGATTATAGGCCAGTTTTTCAACGACTTCTTCATCCGTCCAGCCCAAGTCACGCGCGACACGGTTGTAACGCATATACTGCGCTGAATGACAAACCATACAATAATTCGCAAACAGAACCGCACCGCGCTGCAGGGATTCTTTATCCCGAATATCGTTGTTGGCTTTTTCAAACGTTATATTGTAAGACGGTGCCGCAAATACCATGCTAACGGGTAACAGCATCGCGGCCAATACTAAACTCAATCTGCTTAAAAATGATGTCATCATTAAGTTGTCCTCTCTGGTACAGGTTTGGTTTTTTCATGCGCCGAGGTATAGGGCAGCAAAATGAAGAAAGCAAAATACAAGATCGTAAATATTTGCGCGAGCTTAGTATGAAGCGGGGTAGATGGTAAAGCACCTAACACACCCAACACAACAAAACTGATGGCCAACATGGTTAACAATAACTTGTATGAGTAACCACGATAGCGAATTGAACGCACCTTACAACGATCTAGCCAAGGCATAGCAAACAACACCGCAATCGAGGCACCCATTGCAAGCACACCTAAAAACTTATCTGGCACGGCACGCAAAATTGCATAAAACGGGGTGAAATACCAAACCGGTGCGATATGGTCCGGCGTTTTTAATGGATCAGCCGGTTCAAAGTTTGGTGCTTCAATAAAGTGGCCGCCACCTTCAGGCATATAAAACACCACTATCGCAAACAGGATTAAGAAGAAAACCGCACCAAATGAATCTTTCACCGTGTAGTAAGGATGGAAAGGAATCCCATCTAGTGGCAAACCTTGCGTGTCTTTATGCTTTTTAATCTCGACACCATCCGGGTTGTTCGAGCCTACTTTGTGTAACGCCACAATGTGCATAAAGACCAACAGAACCAACACCAAAGGCATCGCAATCACGTGCAAGGCAAAAAAGCGGTTCAGGGTCGCGTCAGAAATAATGTAGTCCCCCCTTATCCACAACGCCAAGTCTGGACCAATCAACGGAATGGCACTAAACAAGGAAATAATAACCTGTGCACCCCAATAAGACATTTGACCCCATGGCAACATATAACCCATAAAAGCTTCGGCCATTAATACCACAAAGATCAACATGCCGATCAACCACACTAACTCTCGTGGCTTCTTGTAAGAGCCGTAGAGTAATGCGCGTGTCATATGTAAATAAATGACTAGAAAGAAGGCCGATGCCCCCGTCGTATGCATATAACGGATCAGCCAACCCCATTCAACATCTCGCATAATGTATTCAATAGAGTGAAAAGCTTCATCGGCTGATGGTTTGTAGCTCATGGTTAGCCAAATACCGGTGATAAACTGAATCACCATGACCAGTAACGCAAACGAGCCAAAGAAGTACCAAAAGTTGAAGTTTTTCGGTGCATAGTATTGGGCAACGTGTTCGTTCCAAGTGCTGATCAACGGATAACGGTCATCTAACCACTTCAACATGCCGCCGGGTGGCGTTTGATTTGTATTTTTGTCAGACATTAAGCTTGCCCTCCTGATTCCGCATCTTCACCCACACGGATGTGTGTTTCTGTTAAATACATATAAGGTGGAATTTCCAAGTTAGTCGGCGCTGGCACTGAGCGAAACACTCGACCGGCTAAATCAAAACTCGAACCATGACAAGGACAGAAAAATCCGCCACGCCAGCCCGCGGCCATATCCGCAGACCCTACCGCCGGACGATATAATGGCGCACAACCCAAGTGTGTACAAATCCCGACCACCACTAGATATTCTGGCTTGATCGCACGTGAAGGGTTTTGGCAGTATTCTGGTTGAATTGACGCATTCGAATCTGGATCTCGAAGTTTATCGTCTAGCGTGGCTAA
This sequence comes from Thiomicrospira sp., assembly GCF_014859555.1. Taxonomy (GTDB): domain Bacteria; phylum Pseudomonadota; class Gammaproteobacteria; order Thiomicrospirales; family Thiomicrospiraceae; genus Thiomicrospira. The sequence goes on from NZ_JACUTY010000016.1 coordinate 18,137, forward strand.
ACGCTCCAGCATTTCAGCTGTACGACGTACAATCCATACGGGCTTACCACGCCAACTTAACGTCATCATCTGACCAGGTTGCAATCCGCTAATGTCAGCATCCACCGGTGCGCCTGCCGCTTTTGCCTTTTCACTGGGTTGCCAAGAACCCAAAAAAGGCACTGCGACAAATGCCGCGCCAACCGCTCCCACAACGCCTGTTGCCCCGGCCAATACTTGACGGCGTTTTATATTTACCGTTTCTATCGTTTTCGTTTCAGACATAGTCATGACTTCCTCATGGCTCAAAAAATTGGGCTCTATTCTACAGAACCACCAAGTGAACCGGTATAAATAAATGTCTATACCGGTATAAATAAAATTTATTGCATTTGCGCATTTTAACCCGAGATTTAGCTTGAATACTCAGGGTTTTCACCCAGGCCAATCCGGTTAAACAGGATTGGCACAATCCACAAATCGGCACTCAATACCGAACTGGTTTTGAATATATTCTGCAAGCGATTTCACCCCCCAGGTCTCGGTCGCATGGTGACCGGCTGCCAAATAGTGAATACCCGACTCTTTGGCAACATGGGTGGTCTGCTCAGATACTTCACCACTAATGTAGACGTCTGCCTGCCAATCCAACGCTTGTTGAATATAACCTTGTGCACCGCCGCTGCACCAGGCGATGGTCTGAACCAACTCTGGCCCACCAGGCAAATGCAATGGTTCGCGACCTAAACTCTCGGCCACCCTGCGCTTAAACTGATCCATTGAGATAGGTTTCGCTAAACGCCCCAAACGCACCAGGCCTGGTACCGGTGTCATATCGTCTAACTGCCAAAGTTTACCAAGCTGAGCATTATTGCCATATTTGGCGTGGCCATCTAACGGCAAATGGTAAGCCAATAAGTTGATGTTATTTTGTATCAGTTTCTTAATACGTTGGTATTTCATGCCGGTAATGGTTTGAGCTTCACTTTTCCAGAAATAACCGTGATGAACCAAAATCGTGTCCGCTTGGCATTCAATCGCTGCATCAATCAACGCCTGGTTGGCTGTCACGCCTAACACCATTCGTTTAATCTGCTCAGCCCCTTCAACTTGCAAACCATTGGGCGCGTAGTCTTGATACTGATCAACCTCTAACAACTGATGTAAATGCGCGACTAATTCATCTCTTAGCATAAAACCTTCTCAAGTTTGGCTAGTTAAATGGTGCGAAAAGCTATTTAAAAACGCTTGATTTTCATTTGGGGTGCCAACGGTGACACGCAAACAATCCGCCAATAATCCGCCCATCGGCGACAAGTTTTTAATTAACACACCGTCTTGTTTTAACCCGCTAAAAATTCGATTCGCTTGGTCTTTAGGTACTCGTAAGGTTACAAAATTGGCTTGCGAATCAAACACCTTTACCTCAGAGAACTCAGCTAACGCCTGCATTAGGATGGCGCGATCTTGTTTAATCTGTTCGGCTTGCTGTTTTAATACGTCGCTATGCTCTAACGCAAACGTCACCCCCATCTGGGTGACCACATTAATATTGTAGGGCAAACGCACTTTATCAAACTCCGCCATCCAGGCCTGGTGGCCGATCATGTAACCTAGCCGAAAACCTGCTAACCCTTGCTTGGAAACGGTTCGCATCACAATTAAGTTGGGGTAATGTTGAATATCGCTGATAAAGCTGTCATCGGCAAACGCGTTGTAGGCTTCATCCAACACCACCAGGCCTGGTGCTTGCTGGATAATTTGTTCGATATCTTGACGTGAAAAGGCGTTGCCGGTGGGATTGTTTGGATAGGCTAAAAACACCACGGCAGGCTGATGTTGCTGCATGGAATTTAAGAAAGCCGAAAGATCCAGCTCAAAATCGGATTGGAGTGGTACGCCATGAAAGGCCAACCCTACAAACTTAGCAATCATTTCATACATAACAAAGGTTGGCACCGGTGCCATCACGCAGCGGCCTGGCTGCGAAAAGGCCATCATAATGATCTGAATTAATTCATCCGAACCATTACCAAATACCAAGGTTTGATCGTCTGGCAAAGCCAACTCTTGCATCAATACATGGCGCAAAGACTCCGCCGTCGGGTCTGGGTAGCGATTAAAAGCCTGATAACGTACACGCTCAATCCAAGCCGATTGCATTCCAGGTGGCCAACCATATGGGTTTTCCATCGCATCTAGCTTGATCATGTTAGCCGCTGGCTGAACATGATAAGCTTTAATGTCTCGAATTTCAGGCCGAACCCAACGCTCAATCCAATTTGTCACGTCCATGCGATCCGCATCCTTAAGAATTTTTATGATTTTTTGAGACGGTAACGTGCTGAAGCCGCGTGTGCCTGTAAACCTTCACCATCGGCTAAAATTCCAGCCACGTCACCTAAAACGTTGGCACCATCCGCTGAACACATGATTAAACTTGAACGTTTCTGGAAATCATAGACTCCTAAAGGTGACGAAAAACGCGCGGTACGTGAAGTTGGCAAGACGTGGTTTGGCCCGGCACAATAATCGCCTAAAGCTTCGGCCGTATAACGCCCCATAAAGATCGCACCAGCATGGCGAATTTGCGGCAAAAAGGCTTCTGGATTATCAACCGATAATTCCAAATGCTCAGGTGCAATAAAGTTGATCATCTCAATCGCTTGTGCCATATCATCCACCACTATCACCGCGCCGCGCGCTTCTAAAGCGGTGCGAATAATTTTTTGACGTGGCATGGTCGGTAATAAACGATTCATGCTGGCGATGACCTTATCAGCAAAATCCGCATCGGGCGTAACCAAAATCGACTGCGCATCTTCATCATGCTCGGCTTGCGAAAACAAATCGACCGCAATCCAATCCGGGTCGGTTTCACCGTCACACACAACTAAAATTTCAGACGGACCCGCGATCATATCGATCCCAACTGTACCAAACACCATACGTTTGGCGGTTGCGACATAAATGTTACCTGGCCCTACCACCTTATCAACTGGCGGCACAGTTTCGGTGCCATAAGCTAAGGCCGCTACCGCTTGCGCGCCGCCGACACAGAACACACGATCGACACCACAAATGGCCGCGGCCGCCAATACCATTTCGTTGACTTCACCATCCGGTGTCGGCACAACCATAATCAACTCCGGTACACCGGCGACTTTAGCCGGAACCGCATTCATGATCACAGAAGACGGATAAGCCGCTTTGCCGCCTGGCACATATAAACCAACACGATCCAAACAAGTTACTTGCTGACCCAACATCGTGCCGTCGGCTTCTGTGTAAGACCAAGATTCACTTTTCTGACGTTCGTGATACAGTCGAACCCGCTTAGTCGCCAGTTCCAACGCATCACGCTGATCTTTTGGAATATTAATTAACGCTTGCTGGAGACGTTCTTGTGAAATTTCAAGCTCCGCGCCGGTTTTTAAGTCCAACCGGTCAAACTTAGCGGTATATTCCAACAAGGCTTTATCACCTTCGGTTTTAACCCGGTGTAAAACTTCTTTTACCACATTGTTCACGCGCTCATCTGAGACACCTTCCCAATCCAATAAACGATTTAACTCTTGTTTAAAACCTGATGCATTGGCATCTAAACGGCGAATATTAATGGCTGAGTCTGACATAATTATTTTCCTATTACAGTTTTGAACTGTTCGACGATTTCTTGAATCTGAGTAAACTTAGTTTTGTAAGCATGTTGGTTAACAATTAAACGCGAACTGATATCCGCAATATGTTCAAGCGGCTTTAGATGATTGGCTTTTAGTGTATTACCGGTATCCACCAAATCCACAATACGATCCGCTAAACCAATTAAAGGCGCCAATTCCATCGAACCATACAACTTGATTAAATCTACCTGCTGGCCCTGTTGGGCATAATAAGCGCGCGCCGAATTAACATATTTCGTCGCAATTTTTAAACGATGACCATGAGGGCGATCTTGTTCTGGGCCCGCCACCATTAAACGGCACTTGGCAATTTGCAAATCGAGCAATTCATACAAGTTATCGGATGGCGATTCCATCAATACATCTTTGCCCGCCACGCCAATATCAGCCGCACCATAAGCCACATAAGTTGGTGCATCGGTTGTACGCACCACTAGCAAACGAACATTCGGCTGCGTGGTTTCTAGAATCAACTTACGACTGGTCTCTGGATCGTCCAAAGGCTCGATTCCGGCGGCTTTTAATAACGGCAACGTATCTTTAAAGATACGGCCTTTTGATAACGCAATGGTTAATGTCTGTTTCATAATCTAAACCTCAAGAACTTAAACGCTGAATATTGGCGCCTAAACGGTGAAACTTCTCTTCAATGCGTTCATAACCTCGGTCAATATGGTAAATTTTATTCACCACCGTTGTGCCCTGCGCCACCAAGGCGGCAATAATTAAACAGGCCGAAGCTCTTAAATCGGTGGCCATCACTTCCGCACCATGCAATTCGGACAGGCCTTTGGTGTGAGCAACATTGCCGTCGAGTTCAATCTCCGCGCCCATTTTGATCAACTCGGCCACATGCATGTAACGGTTTTCAAAAATCGTTTCTTTAACTTTGGCTTCGCCTTTCGCCAAACAATTCATAACCAAAAACTGCGCTTGCATATCGGTCGGGAAATTCGGGTAAGGGTGTGTCACAATATCCACTGCTTTTAATTCACGGCCACGCATATCCAATGTAATTGTAGATTCGGTCTCAGTAATTAACGCACCAGCTTCTTTAAATTTTTCCAGTACAGATTTTAAATGCTGAGGTTCAACCTTTGTAACGGTTACACAGCCTTGCGTTACCGCCGCCGCCGCCAAATAAGTACCGGCTTCAATGCGATCAGGAATCACACGATAAGGCACGCCCTGTAGTTTTTCTACACCTTCAATCGTAATGGTCGGCGTTCCTGCGCCCTGAATTTTCGCGCCCATCGCATTTAAGAAGCTGGCTAAGTCTTCAACCTCAGGTTCGCAAGCGGCGTTGCGTAAAATCGTGGTGCCTTTCGCCAATACTGCGGCCATAATCAAGTTTTCAGTACCGGTTACGGTAACCGGATTCATATCAATATCCACGCCTCTCAAACCCTTCTCGGCTTTAGCGACGATAAAGCCGTCTTCTATGTGAATATCCGCCCCCATTTTCATCATGCCATCAATATGGATATTGACCGGGCGTGACCCAATCGCACAGCCTCCAGGCAAAGCGACTTTGGCTTCACCGAAACGTGACAACAAGGGCCCCATTACTAAAATAGACGCACGCATGGTTTTCACCAAATCATAAGGCGCTTCTTTGGTATGAATATGCGAAGAATCGAGCGTGATATTCATACGTTCATCCATCATAACTTCGGTTCCCATGGTGGCGAGCAACTGGATAGTAGTGGTGACGTCACGCAAGTGAGGTACATTCGACAAGATAACCGGGGTTTCGGCTAACAGACAGCCCATTAAAATCGGTAACGCGGCATTTTTTGAGCCCGAAATTTCGACCTCACCATTTAAGACCGCCTGACCTTGTATGACTAATTTATCCATTCAACTTACTCGGGTGCATGGGTTTTAATTGAAAGTGCGTGCAACTCACCATTTTCAAGCTGTGGTTTAAAAATATCATTAACCAAACGATGGCGCTTTAAGGGGGTTAAACCCACAAAAGCCTCACTGGTGACTTCGATACTAAAATTACAGTCCGCACCGGACATTTTGACCTGACTGCCTGGTAAAGCGTCATGAATCATTTGTTGAATTTTTTCAGGAGACATAGATTCGATACCCAATTTTTTAGTGGCGTATTTTAACGCCTTTCAGCAATAAAATCAGATTTATCACAGTAACCACCAACAAAAAGGCCAGGGTAACCGCTAAGCTTAAATATACAGAAACGTCTGAGCTGGCATAAAAACCATAACGAAAACCGTCTACCATATAAAAGAATGGATTAAAGTGCGACAAGGTTTGCCAGAATTCAGGTAAAGCATGAATCGAATAAAACACCCCACTCAAAAAGGTCAGTGGGATGATGACAAAGTTTTGAAACGCGGCTAGGTGATCGTACTTTTCAGACAAAATGCCCGCGATCAAGCCAACGCCACCCATTAAGGCGGCACTTAATACCGCAAACAGCACAACCCAACTCACCGAATACCATTGTAGATCAAACCATAACCAGCCAACCACTAAGACACCAAGGCCGACGGCTAAACCACGTAATACCGCCGCGCCAATAAAGGCAATATACAATTCGAGCGGTGAAATCGGGCTCACCAACACAAAGGTTAAATTACCGTACATTTTTGACTGAATAATACTTGAGGACGAATTTGAAAACGCATTCTGCAAAATGGCCATCATCACCAGGCCTGGTATTAAGAATTGGCTGTAGGTTAAACCCGAAAATGAATCAATACGTGCTTCAATTACTTGGCCAAAAATTAACAAAAACAATAAGGTGGAGACCACCGGTGCAAAAATAGTTTGCACCACCACTGAATAAAATCGACGCACCTCTTTAACAAAAAAAGCCCAACATCCGTACCAATTCATGCTTTCACCTCGGTTAAATCTAAAAACACTTCTTCAAGTGACGCATCGCGGGTACTGAGATCTTTAATGTTTAAACCGTTTTCTTGCAACCAACCCAGAATGACCTCCATCGAAATACTTTTTTCGACGCGGAACAAGCAAGCTGAAGCTTCGCGCTCAACCAAACGCAATTGAAGTTCGCTGGTTAAATTGATGGTTTTTGGATTGTGCTCCGGCAAGGTAATACGCAAATAACGGTAAGGGTGGCGTGCTAACAAAGCTTGAGTTTTTTCTAACGCTTTAACTTCGCCTTTTTGCATAATCGCGACCCGATCACACAAGGCTTCGGCTTCTTCTAGATAATGCGTGGTCAGAATAATGGTGTGGCCAGCGGTGTGCAACTCACGCGCAAACTCCCAAAGCGTTCGGCGTAAATCAACATCCACCCCGGCCGTAGGTTCATCTAGAACCAGCACTTGTGGTTTATGAACCAACGCCATCGCAATTAACACACGACGTTTCATGCCTCCAGAAAGTTGCTGGGTTTCAGCATTGGCTTTTTCAGTCAAAGCCAAACGCTCAAGCAATTCATCGACCCACGCCCACTGTGCTTTACCGCGTAAACCAAAATAACCGGATTGCACCCGCAATAACTCACGAATTGAGAAAAACGGATCCGAGATAAGCTCTTGCGGCACCAAACCCAGGGCGCGGCGAGCTTGACGGTAATCCCGAATCACGTCATGCCCCATTACCGAAATACAACCTGAAGTGGGCCTAACTAAACTCGACATCGCATTAATAAGTGTCGACTTGCCTGCACCGTTTGGGCCAAGCAAACCAAAAAAACTGCCTTCTTCCACTTCAAAACTGACATTATTGAGCGCTTGCAAGTCGCCAAATTGTTTGGAGACCTGATCAAACTTTACCGCTCCACTCATACTGTCTCCTCTGTAATGGGTAACATTTCTGTTAGGTTATATAAGCCTAATAAGGTTTTTAACGAGGCTGGCGCATGCACCAACACAAAATGCGCCGAACTGCGCTGTTGCAGCGCAAGCAACAACGCAATCCCGGCGCTATCCACCTGTGACACACCAGCCAAGTCAACCGTCACAACCTCTGCCATATTGACGGAATCTAGCTCGGCTGAAACGACAGCTAAATTAGGCAGAACTAGGCGGCCATTAATTTTTAAACAGCCTGATGCAAGATTAATCGACTTCATGAAAAGACTTATTCCGTTCTTTCATCGCAACAATCACAGCCTCAAACCCACGACGTTCTATATCGGTCGCATAGGATTGGCGAAAGTTAACCAACAAACTGATATTTTCCACCACCACATCGTAAATCAGCCATTTTCCACTACTGGCTTCTTTAAAAATGCGGTAGGTTACATCGGCGGTCGTGCCATCATCCTGGGTTACCTTGGTGGAGACAATGACCCGATTTTCGCCATCCGGCAAGGCTTGCGCCACATCAATTGAGCGCACATTCAGATTTAAGATAGTTTGCGAGTAGGAACGCATCATGGTTAAGGTAAACTGCTCTATAAACTCATTCTGCTGATGCTCGGGGGCGGTTCGCCAGTAACGCCCCACTACATAACGCGCCATACGTGCGGTATCGACATAAGGCAAAATATTTTGATCAGCAAACTCGCGAATCGCACTCGGGTTATCCGTTAATTCGTCCGAGCGGTTTTTTAACTCATCCAACACCGAGGTTGAAAGTCCCAGCACCATTTCATGCGGGTCTTGCTGATTAAGCTGAATCACCTGAGCGGCCGCCCATCCGGACGTTAAAATCAAGCCCATTAAACTAGCTATAATTAATCCTGGCTTCAACATAGTCATTTATCACCACCTTCCGTTAAGCTCACCATTAATCGTCCAATTAAACTCTCCAACACTAAAGCCGACTGGGTATAGTTAAACCGTGCACCATCTGCCAGCACCTCCTCATCTCCGCCTATCTCAACCCCAACATACTGACTGCCTAACAGGCCCGAAGTCAAAATAGAGGCGGACGAATCCATCGGCAAGTCGTTATAATCATTGTAAATATCCATCGCCACTTTTGCGCGATAACTAATCGGATCAATACTAATTTTAGCCACCCGGCCAATGGTGACGCCACTTACTTTGACCGGGGCGCGCACCGTTAAGCCACCAACATTACTAAACAAGGCTTCTAGTTGATAACTAGGGCGGTCTTGCAAGGCGCTAAAGTTGCTCACTTTTAACGCAATAAATACCATCGATACCAGGGTAATCAACACCAGTAACCCTACTCCAATTTCTGCTTTAATTTGACGAGTCATAACCTTTCCCTAAGTAAACATCAACGATGTCAAAATAAAATCCACACCCAATACCACTAGTGAGGCATGCACCACTGAGCGAGTTGTGGCGTGACTTACACCTTCCGAGGTTGGTACGGACTCATAACCTTCATACAAAGCAATAATGGCAATTAAAATCGCGAATACCACCGCTTTAACCAAGCCATTGATTACATCATCATACCAGTCAACTTGCTCTGACATTTGCGCCCAAAATGCGCCATCATCCACACCCAACCAGCCTACCGCCACCACATAACCGCCAAATATGCCGGTCGCAATAAAAATCATCGCTAGCATGGGTAAAGCAATAATGCTGGCCAAAATACGCGGGGCAATCACAAACTTCATCGGATCAACCGCCATCATTTCGAGCGCCGAAAGCTGTTCAGTAGACTTCATCAGTCCTACCTCAGCGGTTAACGCAGAACCTGCTCGCCCCGCAAATAAAAGCGCTGCCACCACCGGCCCCAGTTCACGAATTAAAGACAAGGCGGTCATGGTGCCTACCGCTTCTTCCGAGTTGTAGGTGGTCAAAATATGATGACCCTGTAACCCCAACACCATACCCACGAACAAACCGGCCGTTAAAATAATAGGTAAAGACAATACGCCCGCAAAGTAGATTTGCTTCATCAGCAAACGGATTCGCCAAACACTATAAGGAAGCGCCGGAATCACCGCCCAGACAAATAAAGCGCGTTTACCTAGGCCTTGCAAAGCGCCTAAAGTTGCGCTTCCCAGCCCTGCGATCAACCGCGTCGTTGTTTGCAAAATCCAAGCCAGCATTAGCCTACACTCCAAGGTTCAACCGGGTAATGCAGCGGCACCGGGCCATCCGGTAAACCTTTTAAAAACTGTTGAACATAGTCTGACTCCGACTGCTGAAGTTCTTGTGGCGTCCCTTGTTCTACAATACGACCTTCAGACAATACACAAGCAAACTCGGCGATCGACAAAACTTCATTTACATCGTGCGACACAATGATGCTGGTTAAGTTCAAACTGGCATTAAGCTTCTGAATCAACGACACCAGCACCCCCATCGTAATCGGGTCTTGGCCAACAAAGGGTTCATCATAAAATAGCATTTGCGGATCCAGCACAAAGGCTCTGGCTAAAGCCACCCGGCGCGCCATGCCGCCGGATAACTCGGCCGGCATTAAAGCATAAGCACCACGCAAGCCGACCGCTTCAAGCTTCATACGCACCAAGTTTGCGATCAAAGGCTCGGGGAGTTTGAAATGCTCACGTAATGGGAAAGCAATATTGTCAAATACGTTTAAGTCAGTCAATAACGCGCCCGTTTGAAACAACATCCCCATTTGTTGACGCAACTCATACAAGGCGTTACGACTCAACTGATTGACATCCTGCCCATTGATCAACACACGGCCTGAACTGGGTTTCAATTGACCAACAATCAACTTTAGCAACGTGGTTTTGCCCGTCCCACTCGGCCCCATAATGGCGGTTATTTGGCCGCGTGGAATTTGCAGACTTAGCTTATCGAAAATTTTACGATCAGCTCGATAAAAGCTTAAGTTTTCGATTTCGATCAATGGCGCATTTTGCATAATAGGTTCGAATCCAAGCTCAAATTGAGTTAATAACCCAGCAACTCGGCCAGGATCTTGAGTTGCTGTAAATCATCCATCTTAATGGATTCGCCCCCAACAAAAAAGGGCACTACCGGTTTTTTATCCGCCAAACTGGCCGCCAAACTACGCAGCATTTGCGCTCTTAACTTAGGATCCGAATCCAATTCCCCCACCCAACCACAAGGTTCACCACTCAAGACTTGCTCACCAAATCGCCAATGCCATCCTGACCAGGCCTGGTGGTTCGTCACCCAAGTGACTGGTCGTCCATGAAAGTGTTGATTATCTGGCAACCAGTTTGCGTCGAATACAACAAAGCCAGCCACCCAATCCCCTAAGGCCGACAAAACATCGACTAAGTGCGGTGTAGAAATAACACGATGATCATCTATCCTTAAATACAACGCACTTTCGTCTCGGCGAGCCATTTGCAGCTCTTCTATGTCTTGCGAAGTCCAATCTTGCCATTCGGTTTGTGCAATCAAGGCGCTACGATATTCATTTAAATAATAATCGAACCGCCATTCAACCGGTAAGCCTTCAGGATAATAATGCTCAACTAACTCCGGACGCTGCCAATCATCCACCCCTATAGACATATTTTTTAGCATAGTTTGGTCACTCATCACCTAATTAAAATCAGACACGTTTAATAACACACAACCTACAATAAGCGATACCTGCGTGTAATCATTGGGTCGAAAAAAACTAAAAGACCCATAAATCTTTTTTATATTAACCAACAAAATTGTATAATGTCGGCCAAATTTTGAATCCTAGTCTATAGCGAGTAACCCGCCATGTCGACAACATTAATCCTACCCAGTGTCTTACTTATTATAGGTTTAGCGCTGTTGGTCTGGAGTTCTGACATTTTTATTGAAGGTGCGGCCAGCACGGCTTTACGCTACAAAGTTTCACCACTCATCATTGGTGTGGTTATTATTGGTTTTGGCACCTCAAGTCCTGAAATGATTGTCGCCATCATCGCCTCACTAGAGGGCAACCCAGGCCTGGCGATTGGTAACGCAGTTGGCTCCAACATCACCAACATTGGTTTGGTCTTAGGCATTACTGCTCTGATTGCCCCACTAGTAGTGAAATCTTCCGTATTAAGACGTGAGTTTCCCATTCTGCTGTTTATTACCGGTTTTGGCCTGGCTTTATTAATGGACCATCATTTAGGCGTGATCGACGGTATTATCTTAATTTCCACTTTAATCGGCATCTTAATCTGGATGGTGCATTCTAATAAAAACATTGCTTCTGATGACCCGTTAAGTGAAGAAATCAATCAAGAACTGAGTGCCATCCCTAAACATTCAAAAACGCGTGCACTGATGTATTTATTTGTCGGTCTGATTGTGCTGATGATCAGTGCGCGTTTAATGGTGTGGGGCGCGGTTGAAATTGCCGAATTCTTTGAAGTACCCGACTTAATTATCGGTTTAACCATTGTTGCGATTGGCACCAGTCTGCCTGAATTGGCCGCCGCCATTACGGCCGCACTAAAAAACGAAGTTGATATGCTGATTGGCAATATCTTAGGCTCCAATCTATTTAACATTCTCGCCGTGCTTGCTATTCCCTCCATTCTGGCACCTTCTTTAATTGATATGGAAGTACTTCAGCGTGATTACCCTATTATGCTGGCGTTTACGGTTGCCATGGTTTTAGTGGCCCTCCCGCGTAAAGGTAATGCCTCCATTTCTCGCATGGAAGGCTTTTTGCTGCTGGCACTATTTGTTGGCTACTTAACTTTGTTATACTTCAACACTGTTTCTTAATCTAAAAGCGCCTAAATATGGATTCTTTACAAGCCAAAGCTAAAAAAATAAAACTCTTGTTACTGGATGTCGATGGTGTATTAACCGACAACCGTCTGATATACGGAGACGACGGCCAAGAGTACAAAGCCTTTTATACACGCGATGGTCACGCGATGGTATTAATCCAAAAAAGTGGTATTGAAATCGGCATTATTACTGGTCGAACATCCAAACTTGTCGAAAAACGCATGCAAGACTTAAAGGTAAAGCATCTATACCAAGGTGTACCCGACAAGCTACCCACCTTTGAAGCCCTGCTTAAGTCAATCAACATTCAACTAGATCAAGTCGCTTATATGGGTGATGACATTCTAGACTTACCTATCTTAACGCGCGTGGGACTAGCCAGCTGCCCGAAAGACAGTGACCCTGAAGTAATCAAGCGCGTCGACTTTGTGAGTAACTTTAATGGTGGCCGCGGTGCGGTGCGTGAGTTTTGTGAGTTGATCATGCAAGCCCAAGACAGCTGGCAAACCCAGCTAGACTTTTACTTAAGATAACCCGCAACATTATGTTGAAGAAACGCCCTTTTCTTATCAGCTTATTGCTTGGGCTGTTGGCGTTATTCATTTTAATCAACAACCTTGAGTACAACCAAACCGATAAAATCAAAACAAAAATCGAACAAGACGATTGGCAAATCAGCCAATCACAAAGCTGGCTAATTAATCGCAACCAACCCAACCAACAACAGTTTTTGCAAGCTGAGTTTATGAGAAAACAAGGTGAACAGGTGTTTATTGAACAACCGCTTTTGATCTTGCAAGATACCGATCAACTGGTTCGCCTCGACAGTGAGCATTTACAAATCCGCCATCAAAACCTATTTGACTTTACAGGAAATGTGATCGTAAACCGCCTTAATCAAGCCCCTAACCAAAACAGCCGGCTACTCACAGAACACCTTATTTACAACCAACTAGACGAGCAACTAAGCAGTCCAATATTGGTTAAAATAGAAAGTCAAAATCAAATAACCACTGGGGTTGGTTTGATCGCTGACCTAAAAACCAATCAAACCCAACTGCTCTCTGAGGTTAAAACCCGTTATGTCCCTTAAGTATGCAATACACGCCATTGTCATCTCATTTTTAGTTGGCTTATCACTCAACAGCTGGGCACAAACCCAGCCGATCGATGAAACCGCCTTACCGATTGATATTGAGGCCAATCAGCTAGACGCGCAAGATCAACAAGGCTTAACAGTTTATAGAGGCGATGTTATCGCCACCCAAGGCACCCTAACCCTTCAAGGCGACCAACTCGAAATCCACCACCCTGAGCGCCAAATACAAAAAATAACAACCACGGGTATGCCGGCCACTTTTAAACGTTTCTTAACCGAAGAAAATGCTTGGGTCAGTGGGCAAGCTCGCACCATTATCTATCTAACGGAAACTCGCACCGTTGAGCTGATTGGCCAAGCTTATCTAGAACAAGAAGGCCGCCACAAAATTGAAGGGCCAAAACTGGTTTATGATATGAATGCTCAAACACTTAATGCTGGCCAAACCGATGACGAATCAGGGCGGATAAAAATGACCATCACACCCAAAACCGAAGCCTCGCCCAGCCAGGGAGATAACTAATGGCGCATTTCTTTGCCCGAGGCTTAGCTAAAAGCTACAAAAAATATAAGGTCGTTACTTCGGTAGACATCGATGTTTACAGCGGTCAAGTGGTAGGATTACTCGGCCCCAACGGCGCCGGTAAAACCACCACATTTTATATGATGACCGGCTTAGTACAGCACGACCAAGGACACGTTTTTTTAGATGATCGCGACATTAGCGCACTCACTATTGATCAGCGCGCCCGTCTCGGCATTGGTTATTTACCACAAGAAGCGTCAATTTTCCGCAAACTAAGTGTCAAAGATAACATCTTAGCCATTTTGGAAATGCGCCCAGAGCTAGAAGCGCACCAACGCGAAGCAAAACTCCAGCATCTGCTCGAAGATCTGCAAATTACCCACATTATTAATCAACCAGGCCAAGCCTTATCCGGTGGCGAACGCCGCCGTGTAGAAATTGCTCGTGCCCTAGCGATGGAACCCAAATTTATTCTACTTGATGAGCCTTTTGCCGGTGTTGATCCGATCTCAGTAAAAGAAATTCAAAACATCATCCAGCATTTAAAAGACAAACAAATTGGTGTGCTCATTACCGACCACAATGTGCGTGAAACCTTAGGTGTATGTGATCAAGCCTACATCCTGCATGCTGGTACAATTTTAGCGCAAGGTGAACCGCAAGCGGTATTAAACCATCCCGATGTGCGCCGGGTTTATTTAGGCGAAAATTTTCGCGCTTAAACACTTCACCAATAGACTTTAACTCGCTTATGAACCCACACAAATACCGACAACACAAAGCCTTCATTTAAAACGAATGTGCTATACTAAAACTAAGTTTTAAACCCATATATACAACGTTCCACACACAATACATAAGGAGTCGGGAATGCAAATTAACATTACAGGCCATCACGTTGACCTAACAGACGCTCTGCGCGATTACGTTCAAGAAAAATTGACTAAAATAGCGCGTCATTTTGACCATGTTACGAATGTTCACGTAATTTTGACGGTTGAAAAACAAGGTCAAAAAGCGGAAGCCACCGTGCACGTATCTGGTCAAGATTTGTTTGCACAAAACGAGACACAAGACATGTACGCTTCGATTGATGGCTTAGTTGATAAGTTAGACCGCCAAATCATTAAACACAAAGAAAAGATTAGCGATCATAACCAAAAATCGGGTGGCGTTAAAAACATGCTAACGGACGAAGAATAATTAAACCCTTCTAGTTCTGTTAAAAAGAGCGCGTCCTGCGCTCTTTTTTTTGTTTAACGCTTTAAATCCTCCTGCCCTGCGCATTTAACCTTTTCAAACATTTTTCCACAAAACGGTCATGCTTTTCATAAGCATATCTCAGTCATGACCTTTATAATAAGCGCACCAGAACGAGGATTCCGCATGACTGAATACGACGATATAAAACTCACCGATCAATTAATTGAAGCCTCCAAACAAGAAGACGAAGCGAGTATTCGTTACTTCTTAAATACGATGGTCGCTGAAGAAATCGCCGATGTTCTCGAAGCAACGCCTCCGAAACTGCGTAATATCATCTGGCCATTTGTAGAGTCGGACAAACAAGGTGACATTCTTGGTCACACCAACGATGAAGTGCGCGCGGCTCTTCTCGACCAGCTAAACACCGAACAGATCGTCGAAATTGCTGAAGAACTAGAAACCGATGACATTGCGGTCATTGCCCAATCGTTACCGGATGACGAAAAACAAACCTTTCTGGATGCGTTAACCGAAGAAGATCGTACTGCGGTCGAAATGGCACTGAGTTTCCCAGAAGACAGTGCCGGTGGCATCATGAGCACCGACTTTATCGCGGTGCGTGCTGATATCACGCTAGATGTGGTACTGCGTTATTTGCGCAAACAATCCGAGCTGCCCAAATCAATGGTCAATTTGTTTGTGCGTGATCGCGATGGCCGCTACATGGGTACGTTGAAACTTAACCATATCCTTACTAAAGACGGTGATACCCTAGTATCAGAATTGGTTGAAGATACCGAACCCACCGTCAACGCCCTCCTCTCGACCAAGGAAGTGGCACGTGTGTTTGAGATTCACGATTTGATTTCGACGGCGGTGCTGGACGATAAAAACCAAATTCTTGGCCGCATCACAATCGATGACGTGGTGGATATTATTCGTGAAGAAGCCGAATACACTCAAATGAAAAGTGCCGGTTTGGATGATGAAGATGATATTTTCGCTCCCGCGCCGCGTACCGCTAAACGTCGTACATTTTGGCTAGGTATTAATTTAATCACGGCCTCATTCGCCGCCTTTGTGATCAGCTTCTTTGAAGCCACGCTGGATCAGATTGTCGCCTTAGCGATTATGATGCCGATGGTCGCAAGCATGGGCGGTGTGGCGGGTACGCAAACCTCTACCGTCGCGATTCGTGCCTTGGCAACCGGTAAGTTAGTATCCAGCAACAGCCGAGCCTTGTTAGTGAAAGAAAGTGTGGTGGGTGTATTGAACGGCATCACCTGGGCGATTCTAACCGCGATTGGCGCCTATATTATTTTGCAACAGGTCGATTTAAGTATTATTTTTGGTGCGGCGATGTTAATCAACCTTGTAGCGGCCGCGATCGCAGGGGTTTTGATTCCGCTGATCTTAAAGCGCATGAACATAGACCCGGCGCTGGCAACCGGTTTAATGATTACCACCGTCACCGATTCTCTAGGCTTTTTTGTGTTCCTGGGTCTGGCGACGATCGTATTAATGTAACGACATCTCGATTAACTCAGGGTTTTATCAATTTTTAACTTTTGGTAAATCGGCTGTTTTCTTAAACCTTCTAGCAACGGATCCGACTCTATTTCTTCTAGATAGCTTTCCGAATAACCCAGCGTCTGGGTTAAAAACCGCACCGACTCCTCATACTGCTCTAGCTGAGCATAAGCGCAGCCCAACTGGAAAAACGCAAACGCATTCTCTGGGTCTAACTGCAAAGCTTGATGACACAAGTTAATCGCCCAGCGAGGTTCATCCATTTCGAGTACCGCATCGGCTTTGTAGGTATAAGCTTCGACGCTACTCGGGTCAATGACTAAAATTTGATCGTAAATCTTAACTTTATTGTTGGGCGAATGTTCTTGCTCAGCTCGCAACCAAAGCGCGTGCAGTTCTTGCGTGCGTTCAATTTGTTCTTTGTTTGAATCAATAGTTTGGGTTTTATCTTCAATCAAGTGTTCCATCGCACGCAAACGCTCTTCGTATTGGGTCACGAGCTTAGTGACTTTCTGTTCCGCCAGCGTGTGCACACGCTCTTTAATATCACGAATGGATGTCCAGCCCACCCAAACCAATACCGTACTCACACCAAGGATCAAATAGAAAAAATAGGTCACCGTATTAGTGGCATAACCTAACGAGCGATCGGCAACGGTCATTTCACGATCCACCACCTCGCGTACGATTTCAACGCGCTGGTTCGCCATATCAATACGTAACTGTTTAATCTCATCCAAAATATAACGCTCAATAAACGCCGAATACATTGGCTTTTCTAAGCCTTCAACGACCTTCATAGCCAAATCGTCTTGATGGTTAGGCTGAGGCGGATCGGCCGTATAGTTATTATTGGCCCACACACTGTTGGCAAACATCGGCATCAAAATCATTAATAAAATGATTAGCCCACTCAACTTGTTCACACGCGTATCCTCTTGCATTTATCTGGCTTTTAACCTTAACAAAGAATGCGGTGGATGTCGAAATTTGCTAAGTCTTATTTAAGGCATTTTTATTCGCTAACATAAACTGACTTCTTTGCGCCACAAACGCATCAAATCCGTGTTTTAGATCGTCAAATTGGCTGGTTTTTTCGAGCTGGCTTAATAAAAAGTAGATGGCTTCCAAAGTTGATAAACTATTGGCTTTATTCGATTTACGAATCACATAACCGGTCGCTTGAACGTCAGCCAAAGCTAGCCTAGGCAGCGATTGAAGGATTGGATTTAACTGCAAAATTTTATGGGTTTTGCGCCAAGTACCGTCCAATAAAAGCACTTGAAACGAGCCTGGTTTAGATTGCTTCGCCAAGTCCTCAGTCGAAACCACCAGGCCTGGTGCTTGTTGTGGGTACAATAAATAAGTCGGTTTTTGGGTTAACCAAGTTTGCAAATCTGGTAATAAATCGACTTGTTCGCCCACCCAAATCGGGCAGTCCGACAAACACAAACTCGCCAGCTTAGCCGTGCCCTTCGCCTGTTTAACTTCGGATGGGTGCTGTAAAATACCTAAACGGGTTTGGTGCGAAACCCTGCGCACCAGCCCGCAAATACAAGCACGCTGAGGTCGTAAACATTTCGTACAGATGGCACGTTTAGCACCTTCAACATAAGTGGAATCAAACGGTGGATCAATCACAACATAAACCCTATCAATTCAAACTGGCCGACACCCAAAGCTGGGGCTTAATTAAACGTTTCCATAAACAAACCAAACTCAGCACCCCGTTGCAAACGGACAAGGTGTTTTACGTTCTGAATAACGAAAGCTTAGTCGGTGTGGCGCGTTTTGTTCAACACCACCAGGCCTGGTGGTTAAGAGGACTCTATATCCAGCCCGAATATCGTCAAAAACATTTGGCAACTCAGTTAATCGAGTTTGCATTTAAATCGTTAGACGCGCCTTGTTACGCCTTCGCCCAACCTAATCTAGCGCGTTTTTACCAAACATTAAACTTCGAACGTAACACGCCAGACAGCTTACCGAAAGAGCTGGCCGTTCTGTACAAGCGTTACCAAACAAACAAACCCCATCTGCAAATTTGGCTTCGAGAGACTTAAAAACCTGTTTAGATACAACAGCCTGCCTTGATATGGCGTCAAATATTTAAGCTATAAAAAAAGCCCGAACAAGTCGGGCTTTTTTATTAATCTGGC